>NZ_JAMYDZ010000009.1:0-211707 GCF_024129905.1 Pseudomonas sp. 21LCFQ010
TTACCGGCGTACTCGAAATCGGAAAAGCTCATCTGACTCATGGGATGGCGGGCTTGTAGAGGGCAGTTGGACGGAGGGCTATTTCAGCACAGGTCAGATGGCCTGTGGTGACTTGATCGGAGAATCCTTAGTGGTGTTCACTCCATCGCCACTTCAAAGCCGTGGATCAAAGTGGTTAAGGATCGACCACGACCTGCTGCGTATCTGCCTGAGGATTAACCGGCCATGAAGTATCGATAGAAGAAAGGCGAGCCAGCCTGCGACGGAGCTATCTGTTTCCAAAGAGAAAAATAGATAGCCGGTGATAAAGAACGTCAGATGGTGAATGAAGAGGAATGTGTTGTAGCCCAGTACCGACCAGAAGCGGAGGCGGCTATGTTTTTTCTCTTGGAAATTGCATTCCAGCCTCAGACCAATGAAGTACGCCATCATTGAGACGTAGGAGTACGTTAATAGTAAGTCTAAGTAGCTTTCTGTTGTCATTTTTCTAAAAGCGAGAGTCAAATTTTCTAGGTTTTGATCCAGGTCTTTTTACAGAGGAAGGTACTGTGAAAGCATGCAGTATTGACATCCCCATGGAGACCCAGCCCATCACAAAGTTTTCCATTGTGCCCAAGAAAAATATCTCTCCGTTTTTTACAAAATTTAGGTGTGAAATACACATGGCCATATTGTAGCTGAACGCGATGAGATATTTGATCTGGCTATAGTTTTCTTGCGACCAAGCGATCCTCATCCAAATAGATGGCAGATAAAGTAACGCTGTGATCACGATAAAAGTGACGTAGAAGTAGGCGCTATTCATCATCTTTTACAGCTTCATTGTAGATGTTGTTTATGTTCAAGCCGGTGCTTCCTGCCTCAAGCGTCCTCATCGTTCGGCCCCCCCAAACCGTACAGTCGCACAGTCTGGCCGTCACCTTGGAGCAGGTGAGGTCCTGGGTCTGGTTTTCATGGCCGGCCCGGTACGGGTTGCCGAGTGACGGCAGAGTCGAGCAGCCTGCGGACATCAGGCATTGGCGCTCGTCTCTGAGCGTGATGTAAGCGTAAGCAGCCATCCTGGGATCCTCCGTGAAATGGAGACGCAGTGTATTTTTTGACTTGCTCAGGATATGTAACAAACGTCCGAAACCTCTGTCGGTCGAGACAGCAAATGATGCCGGTTATATGCCGTGCTCGTGAGCGGGTGTGTTTTTTTCTCCTCGAATTTTTACTTCATCCTCAAGCCAGCGACGTAAGGTATTAGTGAAGCTTCTGCGTACATGAATAGCAGCTTGTGATGATATTCTGCTGTCATGTTTTCTTATTCATGATGGTGGAGATTCCCGGTTTGGTGTGTCATCTTCTCCAAAACAGGAATCTATTTTTCTTTCTCGTTTTTTTAAGCTGAGTGATGCTTCTTGATCTCAAGGTTTCTTTGGTCACTTCATAAGGTAAAGCGCCCGCGTGGAGAATGATCATGGCTAATGATATCCACCCAGGAAAGGCCTTGTTCATGTGCCCGTACAACGGAAGGGTCCCGTTTTGAAGAAAATCCATGTGTATGACTATGATGGAAAGATTATAAAATATTGCTAGAGTCAGCTTAAGTGACGTATAGTTTTCTTCAGAAAATTTAAGTTGCATCCTGCGTGCGAGCCAATAGGCTGCGAGTGAAATGAAACCAAAGCAAGAGAACTCTAAAAAATCACTCATCACCTTTCTTCCACTCGTTATACAGGCTGTCTAAGGTAATAACGTCTGCGGCACCCTCAAGCAAAAGCGCACTTTTGGAGAGGTTTTTGTAATTCATGAAGAAATCAGATTTAAAGTTGTACCAGAGTTTTATTGCTTCCGGGTTCGGTACCTTTCGTATCAGGCCATACCCGGAAAGCGCTAAGTCAACATGATAGTAAGTCATGTTGCCGTGCCGCGCTGTACTCCCAGCCCATACAAACAGGTCTTGGTAGGCTTTTTTCAACGGTCCCTCTACGTCAGAGCGGTTTTCGATCAGGTTTCGCGTATTTTCATAAATATTGTTAGATCCGTGGGCAATGAGTGGTACACCGAAGAATAGACATAGAGTCCCTACTGAGCTATAGCATATCTGCGCGCCTGTGGTGACTTGGGAAGTGCCGCCTGCTATGCCTACAACCTTCCGGCCGATATCCTCAGATGCGTCTAAAAGTTGAGACAGCTGGTCTTTTAGCTTTTCTAAACCACTCTTGGCCGAGCTCCTTCCGTTCTCGACTTCTTTGATGACACCTTGCGTAAAATAAGCCACCTTCCGATTGAACAGCAGCCGCGACATCCCATCGCTGATATTTCGGGCCGCGAAAGAACATGCCTGCCCCTTGAGAAGCGCCGCCGCTTGCCTCACGTCCTCAAGATTCTGCCCGCTCATTTGTGGAGCAGCCTCAAGCGTTCTCATCGTTCGGCCCCCCAAGACGCACAGTCGCACAGTCTGGCCGTTACCTTGGAGCAGGTGAGGTCCTGGGTCTGGTTTTCATGGCCGGCCCGGTACGGGTTGCCGAGTGACGGCAGAGTCGAGCAGCCTGCGGACATCAGGCATTGGCGCTCGTCTCTGAGCGTGATGTAAGCGTAAGCAGCCATCCTGGGATCCTCCATGAAGTGGAGGCGCAGTGTATTTTTTGACTTGCCCAAGATATGTAAGAAACGTCCGAAACCTCTGTCGGGCGAGACAGCAAATCATGCCGGTGACATGCCCTGCTCGTGAGCGACTGGACTCAGTCAACCAGCGGTCATAGCGGGTGCGTTCAGCACTGCGGTGCGATCTCTGTTGATCTGAATTGCAGCCACAGCCGGGGCGGTCTGCACCGTCCCGGCATCCAAGCGGTTACCGCCCGATACAAGCCCGCCACCACGACTCACCCGCCTTCAACGCCTCGGCCTCCGGCACCGGCAACACCTGCGGCACATCGCGCAAACGAATCCACGGCTCGTTCTGCCAATGCAGCATACTCATCGACAACCCAGGCCACTGCAACAGACTCAGCATCGGCGCCTGATCGCTCGCCGACGGCTGCGCATCCCGCACTGCCGCAACCACCTCATTGGTGATCCACTGCCGCAAGCTGCGCTGCTCGGGGTGATGGTGATGCACCAGCAGCACATAAACCCCGGACTCGCTGATCATCAGTTCTTCCTCACAACGGCCATGGCTTTCAAGCCAGAGGGTACGGCGCTGGTCCGGATCGAGTTTGCAGGTGCTGCGGGCATTAAGCGGCCAGGCAATCAAGCGACCAAGATCGCGGGCGCAGAACCAGACCTGGTTTTCCAGGAGGGTGACGCGGAGCTGGCGGCCGTAGCGGTGGAAGATGGTGGGGGTGAGCGGAGATAGATCGTTTTGCATAGGAAGCCTCTACGTTTTGGGTTCAAGGTGCTGGTGACCAACGTAGAGGGGCAGAAGAATCCCAACGACACTAACCAAAGCTCACATTCTTAAGGCAGAGGAATGGAGCCTTGGTAGCGATTTCTACGTTGGGTGTTCTTAAGCACCGAATGTGGAGGATACCGAATAGCTGAGCAGATACAAATGTCTGCTGGGCTGCTATTTATGTAGGAATCTTCATTAGTGTCTAGGAGCCGAATCAGCGAAAGCTAGTCAGCTCATCCTACGTCCGGTCCAATGAGCCGTTAGCGCTTTGTTGCTTGGGTGATTTTTTTTTGCCTCAGGTAGCAATGCCGGCTTGTTGTTCAATGACCAGTACTCGCTGTCTTTTAGTTCTTCAGTCATGCCAACTTTCAGCGTTGCAGGGTCTATCCACAAGAGGCTGAGATCAAAAAGCGTGTGAATGTCTGCTCGTAGTATCAGTCCGTTGCTGACCACATTTGTGTCGGCGCCGAGATAAGGGAAGATATGTGCAGCTTCAAGTAGCGCCTCAACTCTGCATCCTGTTACTGCACATTGAGATGAGTACGCCTCCAGGAGTTTTTTACGAAATGCACTCTGGCCTTTGCGTCGCACGATGTTCGCAAGGGTGCGTGTGCGGGCATCCTTTAGATCTGTAGGGTCGAATGCGCCTTGGGTTTCCAAGTCTACTTCGATGCTGGTAATCATGGGCTCTGCCGCGTCTTGGCGATGAAGCACGAATTTGGTCGGCGTGGAACCTTCATGTGAGTGGTATTTGAATTGACCTTCATAGATAAAGCCTGAGCCGGGATACTCGTTTCTGTCTTTTCGATAGAACACCAACAGCTCCAGATTACGAGCCACGTGTTCTACGAGGAGCTTGTCTGTCAGTCCTCTGGACTGGCCATCCATATGCAACACGTCACCTTCCAAAAGGTCATCGTACTGGGTGCGATCCGCGGTCTTGCGCTCTGTGACGAAAAGCCATACGGAATTGAGGCTTGTGGGCTTGAAGATCCCGTTTCTCAGGCTGGCAGCGGTGATGTCGAATAGATCTTTGAGATCTGCACGGGTATAGACTTTTCCGACATCCAGTTGCTGAGATGCGTACTGAGCCGTGAGATTGGTTTGTAGATTTTTTCCGTTCACCGTGTAGTCCTTTTCCGTCTGGCTTGTAGGAAAAGGATGTTGCAACAGTTAATGGTGCGATGCTACTGAGCTTTAGGCAAAAAGCCAGTTTTTACTACGTTCCGCGACCTTGCGCCCAGACAAATAGATCATGTCTCCCGCACGCAACAGTGTGATATAGGCGGGTTGCACCCCATAACGACGTTTCAACCCAGTTCTACGGACACCATGGACACCGAAGCTTTTGTCGTCCACAGCTCCCAGTAAGGGGGAAACCTTCAAGCTGGCGCAAATAAAAAACCGCCCCGAAGGGCGGTTTTCTTGTTACTGGAGTATCACTTGTCGGTCGACCGACGGCTCGGTAGGCCGGTGGCCCAGCGGAGCATGTCACCTAGCAGTGGGAATACGTCATTATGCTTGACGCTGAAGCGCATGAACTCGCCCTGCTTCACACCTACGTCACGGATGATGCCTGGAGCGTCCTCTGGTAGGTATTCAGCTAGATTGGTCAGCTCAAAATCTAGGCGCTCACCAGCGCTCAAACCGTAGTAGTTCCACATCGGGTTATCGTGAGAGAAGTCCACTGACGGCAGACGCTCCAAGAACTGCTGAAATAGCGCATCTGCGTTAGCCGGGCGGCGGTTGCTGAAGTTCAGGTCGTAGACGATTTTCGCCATGGCCTTTAACACGACTGGCTGCGCGGCGATTGTCTTCTCTCTCGCCTGCTCGCTGCCGAAGTGAGGAATCTCGCTGATCTTGCCCCATAGCTCCTGTACCATAGCCTCGCGAGGCTCAATGACCGCTGGAGTGGCACCGCTCACGTTGCCCTTATTGAGGAACGCGATGGCGTTGATGCCTACCATGTCTTTCAGCAGCACCGCGCCAGTGTCTTGCGACCAGTCTTTAGTCTCAACGCTCGTCACAGCGATGCCCAGATCACCCGACAGCTTGTTTTTGATAAAGAGCGTGATCGGGTTCGAACCGTCGAACTGGAAAGCCAGCGACGAATCAACCTTTTTGCCCAAACGGTTCAAATCGTGGAACAACTGACGTTCTTGGTCAATGTTCAGGCCGAGATGCGCCTCAACGGTCAGAGTTGCGAAGCCACGGGCTGCGGTCGCCGCCTCGTTCCATACAAACATCTCATCTTCGGACACCGACTCGCCTTTTTTCGAGGCCAGTACCAAGCCTTTACTTGGATATTTACGTAGCGACCGCAGCTCGTCCAAGAAGTTGAGGGCCAGTTTTGCGGCATGACGACGATGCTGGCCATCGACAACCCACAGGATATGACGCTGAGACAAAAAGATCTGGTGCGAAGCATATTCATTGGCAGAGGAAAGGACAGGGAACCCCCGAATCCCGTCGACACCAACATCCATCGGCAATGGCGCTACGTCCCGGATGTTGCACACAATAGGCTGCAGCGAGAAATATGGCTGTTCGCCGAGAGAGTTAAGCAGATTGTCGAATGCCGGTGGTACCTCGAGTTTCTTTGCGATGCGGGCCATCTTGGCAGCAGATACCAGCCCCTTGAGCATGTAAACGCCCAGCTTTTTCGCGTGGTTTTCGTCAAGGGCGCGCTGGGCTACCTCACCGGAAGCATCGTTAGCGACCTCTGATAGTTCGACGAACTTACGGAAGGGAATCGACATCAGGAAGACACGGAAACCTAGATTGTGGCCAATGAAGACTTTAAGCGGAGTTTCGTTTGCATCGCCCGCGCCGTGGCGGTTGTCATACTCTACAGCCATGTCCGATTCGACCATCGGACTTGGCAGACTGCCGTTAGTAGGGTACATAATAGTAGTTCCTAATAGTCATTTATGATTATTGAAGCGTCGCTCCAAAGATTTCGATTTCTCAGGTCTTTTTTCCTTGGAGCGCCGCTATATTTCACCATGGGATGTTTTTGGTCAATCCCATGGCGAGTTTTTTTCATCGTTTTTTGTTTGACGCCCGTTTTGTGGGCCTTTGGGATGTGGCGTTTCAGTCCTGCCCTGCCTTAAAAAGATCGAAAGCCCCACCATATCTATGTATACGGCAAAGGCATGTCCCTATTGGATCAAAGGGCTCGTCCTCTTCAACTGCATCGTTCTTCTTACGCTTTCGTTCACGTGTCTTGACCCTTATCTCGTCAATCAGGGTGCTGTGTTGCATATAGTAGGATTCATTACTCGTTTCTACGATGTGGCAGTGGTGTGCCAGTCGATCCCCTGCGCGATGGTCATTTTGGTATCGCCGAAAACACTCGACCATTTGAGCAACTGAGGTTGGTCGCGATGATCAAGCTGGTGTGCTCGCATAGCTTGGACAGGATATGAAACAGCAGCGCGCTACCGCTCCGGCGCTCAAGGAAGACGAGGGGCAGGATCGCAGGCTGTGCCTCAATCGGCATCTGGTGGAGAATGCTTTTGTTCGACTGAAGCATTACCGAGCCGTGGGATCTCGCTTTGACAAGTTTCAAGAGAAATTATGAAAACGGCATCGCTATGTCATGAGTCTTCCAGTGGCTATCGATGTGAAACTTCAGCAGCCCCTAGGTCCCGCGAACCAGCACAGTTACCAGATTTGTGCTCCAGATCACCGTCAAGCAGCTAAATTGTGGGACGTTTCCGTGGCTCCACTCTCCTGCCACCGTAGCCTATTTCCTTTTTTAACCCCCCGTGACCGCTGACCGCCCCCCACCCACCACACTCCGCCCAACCCCACTCGCGGAGCCGCTCCAGTGCAACCCGAAAGAACCCAGCATCAAGCCCATTTCGGCATCATCTTTACCCTCACCAAACTCACCGTCATGCCCGAAGACCGGCCAAATCTGCGTGCGCTGTACCTCTGCGATCTCGGCGCCGGTTGCTGGCAAGCCAGTGACTTGATCGTCGAGCTTTACGACCGCATGCAAGCCGGTCAGCGTCCTTGTGACATGTTGATTCGGGTCTCCAAGCCATTGCTGCGCGAGCAGGCCGATGCGCTCAACAGCCAACGGGCAACGATTGCCAAGGTCGTCGGTTCTATTGCCGGTACTGTGGCGGGCCCGTTGGGCAAGGCGGCGTCTATCGGGGCGGGTGGGGCAGCGGGTTACATGACGCAGCGTGAATTGCGCACTTACCACGCTGGAGACATCATGTTCTCGGTGCAGGCTTCGGTGAGTGGAGGCATCGGTCCGCAGCGCTCCATGCAGTCGATTTTGATCAAGTCCAAAGGTGGCGGCTAATGGACAACCTGATCTTTGGCGTTACGGCGACGTTGGCTTTTGTGCTGATGTTCTGTCTGAAACACCGAACCTGGCGCAAGTGGTTGGGCATTACGCTGATGACCACTGGTTTCGCGGGCACTTTCTGGAGCATCCCGCAGTTGGCCGATTTCGATCCGTTCAATGTCTTCCTGATCATGTGGCTGACCGGGTTGAGTCTGTTTTTTGAGCGCGACCGTTATATTGATTCGGATTGAATGCAGTTGGCTTCGCGGCTGAAGCCGCTCCTACGAGTCGAACCAAAGCTACCCCTCAAACCACCCCTTCAACCGATCCCGAAAACTCATAATCAACGGCTCCCGCGCCCGCCCTCTACGTATCGCCAGTTCAAACGGTGCCTGATACCCAAACACCGCTGGCAGCAACACCTTGAGCCGTTTCTGCTCCACCCAGGTCTGGGCATAGTGCTCCGGCAAATACCCGATATACGCCCCGGACAGCACCAATATCAGCTGCGCTTCCATCGACTCCACGGTCGCTGCGCTGTGTTTGAAGCCGTGGCGGGCCAGTTCGGCCTGGCTCCAGTAGCCGCGGCCGACCATGCGTTGTTGGGTGATGGTTTGCGCCGGGATGCGGCGCTGGTCGAACAGTTCGTGGCGGTCACTGCAGTACAGCCAGTGTTGTTCGCGGTACAGGGCCTGGTACATGAGGCCGTTCATGCGCACCGAGAAGGCGCCGATGGCGAGGTCCAGGCGGTTTTCCTGGACGCCCAGTTGCAGTTGCGCGGGGCTGAGCACGGACAGGTGCAGGTGCACGGCGGGGTGTTCTTTGCTGTAGGAGCCGATGACATCGGCCAGCGGCAAGGCCGGGTCGCTGACGGTGGAGTCGAGCACGCCCAAGTTGAGGGTGCCGCGCAGTTCGCCTTTGAGGGCGGCGCTGTAGCGTTCGAAGCCTTCGAGTTCGGCCAGCAGGCGCAGGGTTTCCTGGTGGAACAGTTCGCCCTTGCTGGTCAGGCTGAAGCCGCCACGGCCCCGGTGGCAGAGCACGATGCCGAGCTGGGTTTCGAGCTGGCTCATGTAGGTGCTGATGGCCGAGGTCGAGAGGTTGAGTTCCTGTTGTGCTGCTGCAAAGCCCTGATGGCGCACCACGCAGGCGAAGATGCGCAGCAGTTTGAGGTCGGGCAGGGCAGAGGACATGAGGGCACCGGGCTTTGGACTGGTGGCAGTTTAATGGGGGTTGGGGGTTGTGGGGTAGGTGGGTGGTTTTGGGTTGGGCTGATGGGCCGTTTCGCTAGCGAGCTGGGGCCCATCAGTTTTGTGTCGTGCTCAAGTTCAGATTTGACTCTGATCTGCGGGAGGAACCAGCCGGTCGCCCATGAAATAGCCAGTAAGCCGGCCCATCTGTAGTGGATGTGCCGCCGCATTCGTTGGCAAGCCAACTCCCACCGGGTGCGCGTCGGACGTAGATTTCGTGGCTGGCCGAGCGACCGCGAGCGCCTGGCCGATAGTTTAGAAATCTCTGAACTAAGTATTTGCCCGCAGCGATTCTTCTGCCTGCGGGGCGTCACCAGAATGGCCGCACACCAATTAGAACAATGTGAGGCCACCCCGTGGACAAGACCTTCCACCAGCCTTTGGGCGGCAACGAGATGCCCCGTTTCGGTGGTATCGCCACCATGCTGCGCCTGCCGCATGTGCAGAGCCCTGAAGAGCTGAACAAGCTCGACGCCGCGTTTGTCGGCATCCCGCTGGATATCGGTACGTCGCTGCGTTCCGGCACCCGTTTCGGGCCGCGGGAGATTCGTGCCGAGTCGGTGATGATCCGCCCTTACAACATGGCCACCGGTGCCGCGCCGTTCGATTCGCTGAACGTGGCGGACATTGGCGACGTTGCCATCAATACCTTCAACCTGCTGGATGCCGTGCGCATCATCGAGCAGGAATACGACCGCATTCTCGATCACGGCATCATCCCGCTGACGCTGGGCGGTGACCACACTCTGACCCTGCCGATCCTGCGCGCCATCAAGAAGAAGCACGGCAAGGTCGGGCTGGTGCATATCGATGCACATGCCGACGTCAACGATCACATGTTCGGCGAGAAGATCGCCCACGGCACCACCTTCCGCCGCGCGCAGGAAGAGGGCCTGTTGGACAGCGACCGGGTGGTGCAGATCGGCCTGCGTGCCCAGGGCTATACCGCCGAGGATTTCAACTGGAGCCGCAAGCAGGGCTTTCGGGTGGTGCAGGCCGAGGAGTGCTGGCACCAGTCGCTGACCCCGCTGATGGCTGAAGTGCGCGAGAAGGTCGGCGGCGGTCCGGTGTATCTGTCGTTCGATATCGACGGCATCGACCCGGCCTGGGCGCCGGGCACCGGTACGCCGGAAGTCGGTGGCCTGACCACCATTCAGGCGCTGGAGATTATTCGCGGTTGCCAGGGGCTGGACCTGATCGGCTGCGATCTGGTTGAGGTGTCGCCGCCGTATGACACCACCGGCAATACCTCGCTGTTGGGCGCCAACCTGCTTTACGAAATGCTCTGTGTGTTGCCGGGTGTGGTGCGCCGATGAGCCGCGAGCTTGAGGTGCATGAAGCGGCGGCGGCGCTGGTGCGGGCCTTTGCCAGTAACGACACGGCGGCGTATTTCGCCTTTTTCAGTGAAGACGCCAGCTTTGTTTTTCATACCGTGGGCAAGCGGCTGAACAGCCGGGCCGAGTATGAGGCGCTGTGGCGCGAGTGGCAGGCTGACGGCTTTGCCGTGCTGGGCTGTGAGTCGAGCAATGCCACGGTCAGCGTGCATGGGGAGGTGGCGATCTTTGTGCATGACGTCGCGACCCGGCTGCGGCTGGCGGGTGAGGACGTGGCAGTGCAAGAGCGCGAGACCATTGTGTTTCGCCGTGAGGGCGAGCGCTGGGTGGCGTGGCATGAGCATTTGTCGGCTGTGACGGCCGGATGACGGTGGCGCTGTTTGGGTCGCTGTAGGAGCGGCTTCAGCCGCGAATGGTAGCCAGCATTCCCGGCTGAAGCCGGTCCTACGGGACCGCACAGGACCGTCAGATCCAGCAGATCAGGCAGCGTCAGCAGAGCCGGCAACATTACAAGAATCAGATCCAACCTTCCGCCCGGGGTTAACGGGCGGCCATAAAGGGTCAGCGTGCCTGCGCTGGCCTTACAACAACCGTGACAGGCGCTGGAGTTACCCATGAGTCATTCGACTGGTATCGAAACCTTTGGTGTCGAGCAGATCCCCGACAACCAACGCGATGCATCCCCCATTGATCTGTTCCGGCTGATCTTCGGCGGGGCCAATACCTTTTCCACGGCGGTGCTGGGCAGTTTCCCGGTGTTGTTCGGGCTGTCGTTCCAGGCCGGGGTCTGGGCGATTGTGCTGGGGGTGGCAGTCGGTGCGCTGATCCTGGCGCCGATGGGGCTGTTTGGTGCGCTCAATGGCACCAACAATGCGGTGTCGTCCGGGGCACATTTCGGCGTGCACGGGCGGATCGTCGGTTCATTCCTGTCGTTGCTCACGGCGGTGGCGTTCTTCTCGCTGTCGGTGTGGAGTTCTGGCGATGCCTTGGTCGGCGGCGCGCAGCGCTTGGTCGGCCTGCCGGAAAACGACCTGAGTCTGGGCCTGGCCTACGGGTTGTTTGCGGTGCTGGTGCTGGTGGTGTGCATCTTTGGCTTTCGCTTCATGCTGTGGGTCAACAAGATTGCGGTGTGGGCATCGAGCCTGTTGTTCTTGCTGGGCATCGCAGCCTTTGCCGGGCCGTTCGATGCGGGCTATGCCGGTAGCGTGAATCTCGGCCAGGCCGGGTTCTGGGCGGCGTTCGTTGGTGCGGCGCTGTTGGCGATGAGCAACCCGGTGTCGTTCGGCGCGTTTCTCGGCGACTGGTCGCGCTATATCCCGCGTGAAACCTCCAAAATTCGCATCATGCTGGCCGTGCTGGCGGCCCAGGCCGGCACCTTGATTCCGTTCCTGTTCGGCCTGTGTACCGCCACGCTGGTGGCCAGCCAGGCGCCGCAGTACATCGAGGCCAATAACTATGTCGGTGGTCTGCTGGCGATTTCGCCGGGCTGGTTCTTCCTGCCGGTGTGCCTGATCGCGGTGATCGGTGGGCTGTCGACCGGCACCACGGCGCTGTACGGCACCGGCCTGGACATGTCGAGCATGTTCCCGCGGCTGCTCAGCCGCGCCGGCGCCACGCTGCTGATCGGCGTGGCGGCCATCGCCTTTATCTTCATCGGCCGGTTTGCCTTCAACCTGGTGCAGAGCGTGTCGACCTTTGCGGTGCTGATCATCACCTGCACCAGCCCGTGGATGGTGGTGATGATCCTCGGCCTGATCACCCGGCGCGGCTTTTACCACGCCGATGACTTGCAGGTGTTCACCCGTGGCGAGCGCGGCGGCCATTACTGGTTTCACCACGGCTGGAACTGGCGCGGCCTGGGGGCGTGGTTGCCCAGCGCGGCGCTGGGCCTGTGCTTCGTCAACCTGCCGGGGCAGTTTGTCGGGCCACTGGGCGAGCTGGCCGGCGGCATCGATATCAGCCTGCCGATCACCCTGGGTATGGCGGCGCTGCTGTATCTGACCCTGCTCAATACCTTTGCGGAACCGGCCGCTGTCTACGGCCCGGCCGGCCCGCGCTGGGTGCGCTGCAAACAGCCCGGTGCTGCCCCGCTGAACAACGCCTCACTGGTCTGATCGCCTTGCCAATTCCGGGCGCGTGCGGGCCCGGACCCTTTCCAGATAAAACGAGAAAAAGAGCATGATCCTGGATATCTCCGTTGTCCTTTTGTACGCCCTCGGCATGCTGTTGCTGGGCTGGTACGGCATGCGCCGGGCGCGTAACCCGGAAGAGTTTCTGGTCGCCGGGCGTAACCTCGGGCCGGCCTTCTATATGGGCACCATGGCGGCCACGGTGCTCGGCGGTGCGGCCACGGTCGGCACGGTGCGGCTGGGTTATGTGCATGGCCTGTCGGGTTTCTGGCTGTGTGCGGCGTTGGGGGTGGGCATCATCGTGCTCAACCTGTTCCTCGCCCGGCCGTTGCTGAAGCTGCGGATCTTTACCGTGACCCAGATTCTGGAGCGGCGCTACACGCCCATGGCCCGTCAGGCCAGTGCGGTGATCATGTTTGCCTATGCGCTGATGATCGGCGTGGTCTCGACCCTGGCCATCGGTACTGTGCTGCAGGTGCTGTTTGCGCTGCCGTTCTGGTCGGCGCTGCTGCTCGGTGGCGGCGTGGTGGTGGTGTATTCGAGCATCGGCGGCATGTGGTCGCTGACCCTGACCGATATCGTCCAGTTCGTGATCAAGACCGTCGGCCTGATGTTCGTCCTGCTGCCGATCTGCCTGTACCGCGTCGGCGGCTGGGATGAGTTGGTGGCGCGGCTGCCGTCCAGCGCGTTCAGCCTGACCACCATCGGCTACGACACCATCATCACCTACTTTTTGATCTACTTCTTCGGCATCCTGATTGGCCAGGACATCTGGCAACGGGTGTTCACCGCCCGCAGTGAGGGCGTGGCGCGGGTGGCGGGCAGCATGGCCGGGGTTTACTGCGTGATCTACGGCCTGGTCGGTGCGCTGATCTGCATGTGCGCCAAGGTGCTGTTGCCGGAGCTGGACTCGCCGAACAACGCGTTTGCCGCGATCGTGAAAAGCGCCTTGCCTGATGGCATTCGCGGTCTGGTGATCGCGGCGGCGCTGGCGGCGATGATGTCCACTGCCAGTGCCGGCCTGCTTGCCGCCTCGACCACCATCACCGAAGACCTGCTGCCGCGCCTGCGCGGTGGGCGTGAGTCGAGCCTGGGCATGGCGCGCTTGTTCACCCTGCTGACCGGCTTGCTGATGCTGGCCATCGCCTTGATCGTTAACGACGTGATCGGCGCCCTGACCCTGGCCTATAACCTGCTGGTCGGTGGCATCCTGATCCCGATGCTGGGCGCCATTTACTGGAAACGTGCGACCACCGCCGGTGCCATCGCCAGCATGAGCCTCGGCTGCCTGGCGGCGCTGGTGTTCATGTTCAAGGACGGTCTGGAAGCCAACACGCCGATCTATTACAGCCTGAGCCTGGGGCTGGTGAGTTTTGTGCTGGTCAGTTTGCTGACCCGCCCCCGCCCTGCGGCTGAACACACTGTGCAAGCGGGCTGAGCGCGTTATCCATGTCTAATTTCAATCAGGAACCGGCCATGACCACCTGTGGAGAATTCCTCGTCAAACAACTGCAGGCCTGGGGCGTCGATACGGTATTCGGCATCCCCGGTGTGCACACCGTTGAGCTGTATCGCGGCCTGCCGGGCAGCGGCATTCGTCACATCACCCCGCGTCATGAACAGGGTGCGGGCTTTATGGCTGACGGTTATGCGCGGGTCAGCGGCCAGCCGGGTGTGTGCTTCATCATCACCGGGCCGGGCATGACCAACATCCTTACCGCGATGGGCCAGGCCTACGCCGACTCGATCCCAATGCTGGTGATCAGCAGTGTCAACGAACGTTCGCGGCTCGGGCTGGGCAAGGGTTACCTGCACGAACTGCCCAACCAGCGGGCGATGGTCGCCGGGGTCAGTGCCTTCAGCCATACCCTGACGAGCGTTGAGGAACTGCCCGCCGTGCTGGCCCGCGCCTTTGCGGTGTTCGACAGCCAGCGGCCACGGCCGGTGCATATCGAGTTGCCGTTGGACATCATTACTGCGTCGGCCGATCACCTGGTGCTTGCGCCGCGCTGCCGGGTACCGCGCCCGACAGCGGAGGCGGGGGCCATCGCTGAAGCTGCCCGGCGGCTGAGCCAGGCCCAACGTCCCTTGCTGTTGCTGGGCGGCGGGTGTGTCGAAGCGGTGCAGGAGGCGGCTGAGCTGGCCACCCGGCTCGACGCACCGACCGCGCTGACCATCAATGCCAAGGGCTTGCTGCCGGGCGATCATCCGCTGCTGCTGGGCAGCAACCAGTCGTTGGTGCCGGTGCGGCAACAGGCGCTGCACGCCGATGTAGTTTTGGCGATTGGCACCGAACTGGGCGAGACCGATTACGACGTGGTGTTCGATGGCAATTTCCGGATTGGCGGCGAGCTGATCCGCATCGACATCGACGCCGAACAACTGACCCGCAACCATGCGCCGGCTCTGGCGATTGTCAGTGACGCACGCCAGGCCATGCAGGCGCTGTTGGCGCAATTGCCGGACCGGACGTTGAGCGCCGACAGCCCCGGCGCCCAACGTGCCGCCGAGGTGCGCGGGCAATTGGCCGAGGGCTTTAGTGGCTGGGCGCATTACCTGCGGTTGTTCGACGCTGTGCTGGAGGTGTTACCCGAAGCGCGTTTTGTCGGCGACTCGACCCAGACCGTGTACAGCGGCAACCACCTGATGGAACTGCCCGGCCCGCGCCGCTGGTTCAACTCGTCCACCGGCTACGGCACTTTGGGTTACGGCCTGCCGGCCGCCATAGGCGCCAAACTGGCCGAGCCGGGGCGACCGGTGATCAGCCTGATGGGCGACGGCGGCATGCAGTTCAGCCTGTCGGAACTGGCCAGCGCCGTGGAGGCGCAGGTCGCGATCATCGTGCTGCTGTGGAATAACCAGGGCTATGGCGAGATCAAAAGCTACATGCAGCGCCGCGACATCACCCCGTTGGGCGTGGATATCTATACCCCTGATTTTCTGACCATCGCCCGCGGCTTCGGCTGCGCCGCCGAACGCGCCCGCGACCATGCGCATTTACAAGCGCTGCTGCGCGAAGCGCCGAGTGATCGGCCGTTGATTATCGAAATCAACCAGGCACCGCCGTTTGCGCCTTGATATCGGCCTGACCCTGCAGGAGCGACCGGGCGGTGATCTGCGTTAGCGGCGAAGCCTTCGCGGCTGAAGCCGCTCCTACAACGCGCAATCCATTTCACACTCTGGAAAGACTGACCATGCACACCCCTCATTACATCAACGGCCAGTGGCTGACCGGCGAGGGCGATGACGTCCTTGTGGTAAGCGACCCGGCGCTCGGCCAGCCCATCGCCGAGCTGATCTCGGCCAGCGCCGCCCAGGTCGATCAGGCGGTCGCGGCTGCCCATTTGGCCTTGCCGGGCTGGAAAGCCACGCCGGTTGCCGAGCGTGCCGCTATCCTGCGCCAGTTTGCCGGGCAACTGACTCAGCGCCGTGAAGCCTTGATCACCCTGCAAATGCGCAACAACGGCAAACCCCGGCATGAGGCCGAGGTGGATCTCGACGATGCCGTGGCGACCTTCAACTACTACGCCAAGCTGATCGAAACCCAGCCCGCCGACCGCCAGGTCGAGTTGGCGGTACCGGGCTTCACTGCGCGCACCCGCCTGGAGCCGGTGGGTGTGGTGGGCCTGATCGTGCCGTGGAATTTCCCGCTGGTCACCAGCGCCTGGAAGCTCGCCCCGGCCTTGGTAGCGGGCTGCACCGTGGTGCTCAAACCGTCGGAAATCACCCCGTTGATCGAGCAGACCTACGGCCAGATCGCCGAGCAACTTGGCTTGCCCGTCGGCGTTTTGAACATCGTTACCGGCAAGGCCGCCACCGGCGCGGCGCTCAGCGAGCACCGCGGCCTCGACAAGCTGTCGTTCACCGGCAGCAACGGCGTCGGCAGCCAGGTGATGCGCAGCGCTGCTGCTTATTGCCGACCGGTGACCCTGGAACTGGGTGGCAAGTCGGCGTTTATCGTGTTCGATGATTGCGACCCGGACCAGGCCGTCGACTGGATCGTTGCAGGGATCTGCTGGAACGCCGGGCAAATGTGTTCGGCCACCTCGCGCTTGTTGATTCAGGACGGCATTGCCGAAGCGTTGATTCCGCGCTTGCAGGCGGCATTTGCTGCGTTGCGTGTGGGTAACCCGCTGACCGAAGACATCGACATGGGCCCGCTGACCAGCGAGGCGCAATGGCAAAAGGTGACTGAGTATCTGGCGATTGCCCGTAACGAGGGGTTGCAGTGCCTGGCCGGTGGTTCAGTGCTGCAGCGCGCCGGCTGGTTCGTCAGCCCGACGCTGTATGTCGACGTGCCAGACAGCAGCCGCCTGTGGCAGGAAGAAATCTTCGGCCCGGTGTTGTGCACCCGGCGTTTCAGCACCGAACAACAGGCCATTGCCCTGGCCAATGACAGCCGCTTCGGCCTGGTTGCCACGGTGGCCAGCGCAGACCTCGAACGTGCCGAGCGGGTCGCCGATGCGCTGGAAGTGGGGCATGTGTGGATCAACTCGGTCCAGGCGGTGTTTGTCGAAACCTCCTGGGGCGGCACCAAGGCCAGCGGCATCGGCCGCGAGCTTGGGCCGTGGGGGCTGGCAGCGTATCAGTCGGTCAAGCACGTGACCCGTTGCCTGTAGGAGATCGCCCGCCGCCTCGGCGCCGCGCTGTCGCGCAGCATGCCTTTGTGGGAGCGACCTTGGTCGCGAAGACTGCCGCACATTCGCAGTAGATGCTGTGACTTTACTGGCCTCTTCACGAGCAACCGGAGCGCCGGCCGGCTGCTCCCACCGGGGCATCGATGTAAATCAATGACCCCTCACTCGCTACGCTCGCCACACAAGTCCAGCACAAACAACTGCTCAACCTCTTTCTGCGCCAACCCCGCGCCAATCAGCGCAAACAGTTTGCCCAGCGCTGCTTCGCGGGTCATGCCGCCGGCTGACACCAGACCGGCCGATGCCAGCAGGCTGCCCGCCGCGTACACGCCAAAGTCGACGTGCCCTTGCGGACACTGGCTGATAGCGGCCAGCACCACGCCTTGGGCATGCGCCTGACGCAGTACCTCGAGCAGTTCGGCGTTGTCCGAAGGCCCGGTGCCGCTGCCGTAGCATTCCAGCAGCAGGCCCTGTACGCCGCTGCCCAGCAGGGCGCGCAGGTGTTCGGCGCGCAGGCCGGGAACCAGTGGCAGGCTGAGCAGATTGACCGCTTCGCGCGGCTGGCGGTAGTCGATGCTCGCTGGCAACTCGGCCAGGTGCTCGCCCTGACGCAGACGCGGCATCACCTGGAAGGCATCGAAGGCATCGCTGCGCAGCTTGCTGACCCGGGCGCCGTGCATCAGCGCACCATTGAAATACAAGTGCACGCCCGCTGGCACACCGTCGTGCAGGGCTTGCAGGGCACCGAACAGGTTGGGCCAGGCATCGCTGTTGTCAGCGCCGGCCGGCAGCATCGAGCCGGTCAGTACCACTGGCACTGGCAGGCCCAGCAGCAGGAAACTCAGCGCCGCTGCGCTGTAGGCCAGGGTATCGGTGCCATGCAGCACCAGCACGCCGTCGCACCCTTGTTCTACGCCCTGCTGGATCGCCGCGACCATCGCCAGCCAGTTGCTCTGACTCATGTTGGCGCTGTCGATCAGCGGTAGCAGCTCGCGGAAGGTCCACGCGGGCACCTGTTGCGGTTGCTCAGCCTGCTGGGCACGCAGGCGTGCTTCAAAACCGGAAGCCGGGGCCAGGCCGTCGGCGCTCATCTGCATGCCAATCGTGCCACCGGTATAGAGCACGAGAAGGTTTTGCACGGCGGGCATAACGATTTCCTTATTAGAGTTAGGGATTTGGAAACGGGCAGGATAGCGCCGATTGCCTTGTGAGGCAGGCGGCAAATCCGGTTTCCTGAAAATTAGCGTGCCGCTTTGCTCAGGCAGAGCAGAAGCGGCAGCAAGAAGGGGGCCAGCGAACGGCAGCGAATGTGCCGTTCGCTCAGCGAGACTCAGCGTTGAGTCTGCAGGCCTTCAGCGGGGGCGGTAGCTTGCACGCTGTCGGCGGCCTTGACCGCTGGCCACGAAGCGCGGTCCAGGTCCAGGTCGGTGAACTTCGAACCGTCGAACACGGGTTGCTCGATACCGGCCTTGCGCTGCTCGTCGTAGTCTTTCATCACCCGCAGGCCGATTTTGATCAGCATGGCCAGGGCGGTCAGGTTGACGAATGCCAGGCAGGTCATGGTGATGTCGGCGAAGGCGAACACGGTGCCCAGGTTCTGCATCGAACCCCAGCAGATCAGCGCCAGTACCATGCCACGGTAGGTCAGCAGGGCGACCTTGCTGCGGCCGAACATGAACTGCAGGGCGTTTTCACCGAGGTAGTAGTTGTAGAGGATGCAGGTGAACACGAACAGGCTCAGCGCGACGCTGATGAACGTGCGACCCCAGTCACCCACCACCGCGGCCAGCGAGTTTTGCGCCAGGACGATGCCGTCGCCGCTATAGCCCACGTCGTAGATGCCCGACAGCAGAATCAGCAGCGCGGTGCAGGTGCAGATCACGAAGGTGTCGAGGAACACGCTGAACGCTTGAACCACACCCTGTGCAGCCGGGTGCTTGACCGAGGCTACGGCCGCCACGTTCGGGGCGCTGCCCAGACCGGCTTCGTTGGCGAACACGCCGCGCTTGACGCCCATTACGATGGCGCTGCCGATCAGGCCGCCGAACACCGGGTCCAGACCGAAGGCGCTCTTGACGATGGTCATCAGCATGGCCGGTACGTGTTCGATCTGGATGGCGATGACGTAGATGGTCACCGCGATGTAGATCAGGGTTTTGACTGGCACCAACAGGTCAGAGACCGCAGCAATACGCTTGATGCCGCCGAGGAATACCAGCGCCAGCAGCACGGCCAGGGCGATACCGCTGTACTGGACCGGGATGTCGAAGGCGTTTTGCAGCGAGTGGGTCACGGTGTACGACTGCAGGCCGTTGAACGCCAGGCCGTAGGTGACCAGCAGCAGGACCGCAAAGGTCATGGCCATCCAGCGCAGCTTCAGGCCGTGCTGAATGTAGTAGGCCGGGCCGCCACGGTACAGGCCGTCACCGTCGCTGCGCTTGTAGACCTGGGCCAGGGTACATTCGAAGTAACTGCTCGACATGCCGACCAGTGCGGTGACCCACATCCAGAACACGGCGCCTGGGCCACCGAGGGTGACCGCGATGCCGACACCGGCGATGTTACCGGCGCCAACGCGGCCGGCGAGGCTGAGCATCAATGCTTGAAACGAGCTGAGTTGCCCGCCGCTGCTGCGCAGCGATTCCTTGAACACGCTGAACATGTGGATGAAGTGGCGGAACTGGACGAAGCGCGAGCGCAGGGTGAAGTAGCTACCCAGGCCGACGATAAGCACGATCAACACCTTCCCGGACAGGAAGTCGTTCAGTACTTCGAGCATGATGAGAATCCTCGATTCTTCTTGTGATTGTTGGCACGCCAAGGCGACGCGTTATGCGGTGGCTGATTTTTGAGCAAGACATTTGCCGAAACAATTTCGCGGGTCGATCCGATATGGCGCTACTTGATGCTATATTGGCGCCAGTCGCGTCATCTGAGCCGTCTATCCATGTCCAGTCATCTTGGTGAAAACCTGCGCCTGTTGTGCAGCCACTACCGCTCTATTGCGCAGGTCTGCCGCAAGCTCGGCCTCAACCGTGCGCAGTTCAACCGCTACCTGTCTGGCGAAAGCCAGCCGACGGCCTACAACCTGAAAAAGATCGGTGATTTTTTCGGCGTCGAAACCTATGAACTCGGCCTGCCGGGCGAGCAGTTCGCCCGCCTGATCGGCGCACGCGGCAACCACGTGGGGGCGCCGGCGCAGCAAGATGCGCTACAGACCTTGCTCCAGCCCCTGCGCGATCACTCCGGCGACCTGACCCGCTACTGCGGTTACTACTTCGAATACGCCAACTGCATGTCAGTGCCAGGCACCATCCTGCTGTCACTGGTGCACATGCGCGAAGAGGGCGGGGTGTTCATGTTCGAACGCCAGGAGCGCCAGGTGCTGTCCAATGGCGGGCAAGTCGAAGAGTCGGCGCGCTGCCGCTATCTGGGCGCGGCCTTCCAGTTGCAAGACCGGTTGTTTTTGATCGACTACGAGTCTCTGACCTTCAACGAAGTCAGCCAGACCATCCTGATCCCCAGCTTCAAAAGCCGCATCACCCGCCTCAACGGCCTGAAAACCGGCGTCTCCAGCGGCGACCGCCGCACCCCGGCCTGCACCCGCGTGGTCTGGGAGTTTCTCGGCACCGAGATCAACCGCATCAGCGCCTACCGGCAAGTTATGCTGTATGCGCCTGATGACCCACGCATAGATCCAGAGATCCGCCAGATACTGGCGCATGCGCCGGTGAGGGATGGGTTGTTTGAGGTGGAGTGAGGTTACGTTTTGTAATGAGGTAAATATCTGGAAGAGTAATTAAAGGTTTCCCCCTTCTGGAGTGGCGCGATCAGCGCTAGAATCCAGACGTGTTGTGTAAAACGACATGGAGTGCGAGTGGAGGCAATATGATTGCAGATTCGAACAATCCTCTTTCCGAACAGGCTATTTCAAACCTGGAAGAGCAGATACCTGATGTGGCGCAAAGCGCTACACGGACGGCACATCTACGTGCTCTCGCAGCGGGCTATACCGTACTTAAGGTCGAAGGGGCATTTATCGTTGCGTCTCAGGCCGACGGATCACGTCAAGTGCTAGGTGAAACGAAGCCACGGCGCAGGGTCAAACTTGGTGAGGTCGTGAATGTCAGGCGGGTTGACTCGAGTACCGGTGCCTAGGTTACGGGTATTCGCCGGGCCCAACGGGTCAGGCAAAAGCACTATCAAGGATCAGATTCCACCGAACCTCATCGGCATTTATGTGAATGCCGATGAGATCGAGAAAACGGTCAGATCATCAGGGCTACTCGATCTCGAGCTTTTTGGTATCACTACCAGTTCTCATGATCTGAAAGCATTCTTCACAGGTCACGCGCTGGTTGCCAAAGCCGGTTTACAGACTCAATCGTTGAGAGTGGGTCTGAATGGCCATTGCATCGATTTCAGCGCTGTGGACATGAACTCCTACATAGCCTCGGTGACGGCTGATTTTATCCGCCATCAGCTTCTGACGACCAAAATTAGTTTTACGTTTGAGACCGTCATGTCCTCGCGGGACAAAGTTGAGTTTATTAAGCACGCACAATGTAGTGGTTATCGAACCTATCTTTATTTTGTGGCTACTGAATCGCCGGATATCAACATCAACCGAGTAGCCAACCGCGTAGGAGAAGGGGGGCATGACGTTCCTCTGGACAAGATTGTCCAGCGCTACTACCGCTCGCTTGAGCTCCTGCCTTCAGCAATTGCTGTTTCCAACAGAGCCTTCATTTTTGATAACTCTGGAGATGAGTCTGTCTTCATGGCTGAGGTCACTGATGGGACGGTTTTGCAGTTTTATCGTGAAGATGTTCCGGACTGGTTCATCGGGGCCTATTTGGATAAGGTCTCGGATGCTGATGCTATTGAATGAGATGCTTGCGCATCTCTTCGTTAAATGATCAAAGCAACGTCAACGTCTGCCCCGCATCCTCCAGCCTATAACCCATCGCCCTGTATCCTGCCTTGCGCTTTTCCCACATACGCATCAAAGCCGCATGACCTTCGTCAACGAAGTCGATGACATACACGTCTGCCTTGCTGGCGTGGCTCCGGTGCAGTCGGCCGGCATATTGCTGAAGCATTCCCCGCCAGGAAATGGGCATGGCCAACACCAGCGTATCCAGTGGTGGATGATCAAAGCCTTCGCCGATAAGCGTACCGGTGGCCAGTAGCACTCGCGGTGTTTCTGGGGGGAGGGCTTCCAGCTCAATGATTAACGAGGCCCGCTGTTTTTTTGGGATCCGCCCGTGAAGGGTAAAAAGATTCGCCACCTGTTGCCTGAGCGCGCTATCCAGAATCGCGACGTGTTCGGTACGTTGTGTCAGCACCAGTATTTTTCTGCCTTGCCGGTAGGCGTTCACCACCTCTGAGACAATTGCTGCCGTTCGCTGCGAGTCTTCGGCCAGCCGCTTGAAAATATCCTGAATACCCGCCCCTTCGGGCACCACAATCGGTGCGGCTAATGATCGGGGCACCACTGACAGATCATGCGGTGCCGTGGCTGGGCGAGCAGCCGTATGCCTTATCGGGCCGCATTGCATGAAGATGATCGGTTGCTGACCGTCGCGGCGCGTCGGTGTTGCAGTGAGCCCCAGCACATAGCGCGCAGGAGCGCTGCGTAGCAAGGCTTCGAACGACACAGCCGAAAGGTGATGGCATTCATCAACGATGATCTGCCCGTAGTCCTTCACCAAATCGCTGATCACTCCCTTGCGCGACAGTGACTGCATTACGGCGATGTCGATCCGCCCGGTTGTCTTGGACTTTCCGCCGCCGAGGATGCCGACCATTTCTTTGCCGACGCCTAGAAAGGTCTGCAAGCGCTCCTGCCACTGTCTGAGCAACTCGGTGCGATGGACGAGGATCAAGGTATTTACACCTCGTCTGGCGATTATCGCAGCGGCCGTTACGGTCTTGCCGAATGCCGTTGGCGCGCAAAGGATGCCGGTATCGTGGGGCAGCATCGAGTTGATGGCAGCCTGCTGGTCATCACGAAGATTTCCCAGAAAACTCACATCGAGCGCGCGACCCGCAAAGCGCTCATCCTGAATCACCGCAGTGATCTTGTGTTCATCCAGGATCTCCTGCACGGCATCCCGGCAACCACGGGGCAGGGCGATATGTTGCGGGTAATTCTGTGCACACCCGATGACTCTGGGTTTGTTCCAGACCGACAGGCGCATGGCTTGGGCTTTATAGAATTCCGGGTTCTGGAAGGCCGCCAGGCGTATCAACTGATTGGCCAGCGGTTGAGGTAACTGCGATTTCTCGAAATAGATCATGTTGGCCAGCGTGATATCGAGTTGCTTCGGCAATGGGCAATCGAGGGCGTGTGAGGCTGTCCGCTCAGCCTTCCAGGGTTGAGTGTTGGTCTCGTCATCAAGATAAGCGACTGTCACCGGATCACGATGGCCGATGGCTTGGGTAATGGCGGCTTGAATACGTTCTGGTGCCAGGCGTTCAATCGAGGCGAGAAAAGCCCACTGATCAGACCATGGTTGCAGTGAGTCGTCGACGAACACACTGCGGTTATCGGCTCTGGCGCGTTTTTGCAGAGGCAGCGCGATCAGGTTTCCGAAGCCACCTTTAGGCATGTAGTCCTGATTGGGAAACAGGCGGTCATAGGAGCTGAGTGCAAGTTGGCGGGTACGCTCGCATGCATGACTGATGATTGCTGCACCAAGGCGACGAGCATCGCTGGCGGGCACAGGCTGCTGAAAAAAGATCCAGGCATGCGCACCGTTGCCTGAGCGTGATATTTCGAGTGCAACCGGAACGTCCAGTGCACGACATGACTGCACGAAGGCAATTGCATCATCGCGCCATTCGGCCTCGTCGAAGTCGGCGGCCAGAAAGTAGCAGGTGTCGTCTGTCAGCAGCGGGTAGACGCCGGCTACTAAAGCACCGGCGAGATGCTTATAGATCAGTTCATCGGTAACGGGCAGCAATTGGCGCTGCGTGCAGTCGCCGCATTTGATTCGGGGCTTTTCGCATACACCAGGCCGCCATTCATTTGCACAGGCGGGTGCGTATCCGCAGTTGCCGTTCTTGCTTTCCCAGCGCAGTGGGTAGATATCCGTGCGCCCTCTGAACAGGCTACGGAACAGCGCAAGTTTGGCGTCTGTGTCGAGTGCAGGTGAAGCGTCTGTGTGAATTGGTTCAGGCGATGTTTGTACGGGCACTACGGGTAGCTGCCAATCGATGCCGTGCTTTTCCAGCAATGCGATCAGCCTTGCGTTTTCAGCCTGTAGTTCTGCCAGCAGACTGGTATTACTCACCACGTCGGCCTTTTTCGTTATGCGCGGAGTGTCAGGCTATCAGCCTGCGGTCGGGTGTTGAATACCTGAAAGGCCCAGGGGCAATAATGCTGCGTTACATCCGCAGCAGATGTGTTTTCTTCACTGGCCCTTTCGGCGGCAAGCCACCTCCCACCGGGTTTGTGTCGTACCTGCTACTTGAGTAAGACACAAATCCGGTGGGAGTGGCCGGCCGGCGCTCCGGGCAGCCGACGACAGCGTCACTGGCCTCGGTAAGGCAACATTCTGGAAAAATCCAGGCCGCCGAAGATCCTGCGCGCCACTTACCTTCTGCTGTTTACCCAAAAGCAAGGAGCAGGGGATGTCTGGCAGGTTTTGTTCGGGCTCGCTACGCAGGGGGCGTGTATCCATCAGCGGCCAGGTTTACCTGGTGACAACCGTGACATTGGGCCGGTCCCGGTTGTTCAATGACTGGCGACTGGGCCGATTGGTGGTTGCAGAACTGCGTCATGCGCAGGATCTGGGGTTGGTCCGTTCGTTGGCCTGGGTGGTGATGCCGGATCATTTGCACTGGATGTTTGAATTACGTAGCGGGACGCTCACGCAAGTGATGCGCCGGGTCAAATCCAGAAGCGCGATTGCCCTTAACAGGGCCATAGGTGGACAGGGGTGTTTGTGGCAGGAGGGTTTTCATGACAAGGCATTACGCAGAGAAGAGGAACTGCTTGATACCGCCCGCTACATCATTGCCAATCCGCTGCGAGCCGGGCTGGTGCGCACTGTCAGTGATTATCCGTTGTGGGATGCAGTGTGGTTGTAAGCCGATGAATCACATCAGTAGGCCCGCCCTCTTCGGCGGCAACCGGAGCGCCGGCCGGCCACTCCCACCGGTCCGGCGTGATGCCTGCTACTTGAGTTCGCCGCGAGCTCGGTGGGAGTTGGCTCAGCCGACGAATGCAGCGCATCGCGCTGCCAGCCAGTCTGACCACCGGAGCGCTACAACGGCAACGACGTCGTCGATTTGATCTGCTCCATCGCGAAGCTGGAGCTGATGTCGGTAATGCCCGGTATCTGGATCAGCTGTTTGTACACCACGTCGTACCCCGCGATATCCGGCACCACCAGCCGCAGCAGGTAATCCGTCACGCCGGCCATGCGGTACAGCTCGACCACTTCCCTGATTTCGCTGACCCGCCGGTGGAAGGTCTCCAGCCATTCCAGATCGTGGCGGCTGGTGCGCACGAAGGCGAATACCGTGACCGGCACGCCAACTTGCTTGGGGCTCAGCAGCGCCACGCGCTTGAGGATCACGCCGGTTTCTTCCAGCTTCTGGATGCGTCGCCAGCAGGCGGTGTTGCTCAGCCCGACCCGCTCGGCGATGTTGGCCAGGGCGATGGTGCAGTCCTGTTGCAGCAGTTCCAGAATCGCTTTATCGAATTTATCCACTCAGTCACCTTCAGGTGTCGCTTGGCCTGGATTTACCCATTAAGCCCGGTTGTGGAATTCTATTTCTTTTTATTGTATTTAACCGGAATAAGTTTCTATAAAAGGTCAATTCCGTTCTTTATTTATCAATCGGTTTTCCTGGGTTCGGCTCTATCATTTTTCCATCCTTCACCGACCCGGTTATCCGTGAACGCCCATGTCTGAACTCTATTTCGATTACGCCGCTACCACCCCCATCGATGATCGTGTCGTCACTGACATGCTGGCCTACATGGGCCAGCGCGCGGTTTTTGGTAACCCCGCTTCCAGTTCTCATCAACATGGCCTGCAGGCGCGCCTGGCCGTGGAGCAGGCACGTCAACAGGTGGCGGCGCTGATCGGCGCCAAGCCTGAGCAGATGGTCTGGACTTCCGGCGCGACCGAATCCAACAACCTGGCGCTCAAAGGTGTCTGCGCGATGGCGCCCGAAGGGCGGCGTCATCTGATCAGCAGTTGCATCGAGCACAAGGCGGTGATCGACAGCGTCAGGCAGCTGGAGCAGCAGGGCCATGAAGTGACCTGGCTCAAGCCCGGCAGCGATGGTCTGATTCACCCGCAGATGGTCGCTGATGCGTTGCGTGAAGACACGCTGTTGGTGTCACTGATGCTGGTCAACAACGAGCTGGGCACCCTGACTGATGTTCAGCGCATCGGCCAGATCGTGCGTGCGCATGGCGCGCTGTTGCATGTCGATGCGGCGCAGGCGACTGGCAAGGTGGCCATCGACCTGGCCAGCCTGGCGGTGGACCTGATGTCCATTTCGGCGCACAAGACCTATGGCCCCAAGGGCATTGGTGCTCTATATGTCGGCGAGCGTGCCCGTGGTGTGTTGGAGGCGCAGATTCATGGCGGCGGGCATGAGCAGGGGCTGCGCTCCGGCACCCTGGCCACCCACCAGATCGTCGGTATGGGCCGTGCCTATGCCTTGGCGGCTGAAGAAATGCATTCGGAGTTCGAGCGTATTGAGCGGCTGTCAGCGCGGCTGAGCGAAGTGCTGCTGACCCTGCCAGGGGTGCGTCTGAACGGTGACCCGGTGCAGCGTATCCCGCATACCCTGAACGTCAGCATCGAGCGCTTTGCCTTCAGCCCTGCGGCCTTTACCGGCCAGATCGCCCTGTCTTCGACCTCGGCGTGCAACTCGGCCAGCAATGCGCCTTCGCATGTGCTGCTGGCGCTGGGCCTCAACCCCATGCAGGCCGGTCAGTCGATGCGCATCAGCCTGGGACGCTTTACCACCGATGAGGATGTGGATCAGGCCATTGAGGTGGTGCTTCAGCGTTTGGGCTGACGAACACCCCCTCAGTCATCCTCATCCAGATTCAGCTGGATCTCGTCCAGCTTCAACTCCAGGCGATAACCCACGGCCAGGAACAGCGCCTGGCACAGGCACAGGGTGGCGCTGAGTGAGCGAAAGGCGAAGGCGCTGCCTTCACTGACCAGCAGCAACGAGCTGGCCCGTTTGGCCAGCGGTGACAGGGTGCTGTCGGTGATGATCAGCGTGTCGGCCTGGTTGTGCTGGGCGATGCGCACGCACTGCTGGCTTTCCTTGCCGTAGGGGCTGAAGCTGATGGCGACCAGCAGGTCGCCGGCGCGGATGCTGCGCATTTGCTCGCGGTAGCCGCCGCCGATACCGCTGACCAGATGGATGCGTTTGTTGGTGTGCTGCAGGTTGTACACCAGATAGTCGGCCACGGCGAAAGAGCGGCGCACACCCACCACATAGATATTGTCAGCATTGACCAGCAGGTCTACGGCTTTCTCAAAGGCCTTGTCGTCCAGATCCTCACTCAGCCGGTCCAGGCCTGAGCGGGTCGCGTTGATGCACTCGCGAGCCAGATCGGCGCTGGCTGCGCGCTGGCTCTTGTTGGCGATCATGCTGCGGATGCGCTGCTGGTAGTTCTGCACCGGCGTGGTCTTGTGCGTATAGGCTTCGCGAAACAGCGCCTGCATCTCGCTGAAGCCCTTGAAACCGAAGCGCTGAGAAAACCGCACGATGGCCGAAGGGTGGACTTCGCATTGCTGGGCGATATCGCTGATGCGATCGACCATCACCCGGTCGCTCTGCTGGCTGATATAACCGGCCACGCGCTTGAGTTGGCGCGGCAACGCTTCGTAGTCCTCGGTAATCAGCTGCAGCAACTGCTCGACGGTGGAAGGGGCTTCCGGCGTCTGGCCGCTGGTGGGCGATTCGGACGAAGCGATTGGCATACGGGACCTCAATCATCTTGTTTTGACATCGCACGTTACAGCATTCATGGGCTGACGTCGAAAGCTTGCACGTTGGCTGGCAGGGTAACGGATGTTGAGCTTTTATGGAAATTAAATTCCATATTGAGTTTTGTGGAAAATTTATTGATTATTTGTTGGCGGCGTTCTAGCCTGAACGCAACTGGAGCCAGACCCCCTGACGGGTGCGCGTTCCATGGCTGAATAACAATAAACAGGAGCCATCGATGGGTGACATTTCCTTTTCATCAGGCCGCCAGCTGGATGTGATCTGTCTGGGTCGATTGGGTGTGGATCTCTACGCGCAGCAAGTCGGTGCGCGCCTTGAAGATGTCAGTAGCTTTGCCAAGTACCTGGGCGGGTCCTCCGCCAACATTGCGTTCGGTACGGCGCGTCTGGGATTGAAGTCAGCGATGCTGACCCGCGTGGGTGATGACCATATGGGCCGCTTCCTGACCGAGTCACTGCGCAGCGAGGGCTGTGATACCCGTGGTATCAAGGTCGATTCCCAGCGGCTGACCGCCATGGTGCTGCTGGGCATCAAAGATCGTGAAACCTTTCCTCTGGTGTTCTACCGCGAGAACTGCGCCGATATGGCACTGGTCGAGGAAGATGTCGACGAAGCCTTTATAGCCAGCAGTAAATCGTTGCTGATCACCGGCACCCATTTCTCGACCCCAGGCGTGTTCAAGGCCAGCAGCAAAGCGCTGGACTACGCCGAGAAACACAACGTCAAGCGCGTCCTCGATATCGACTACCGGCCGGTGCTCTGGGGCCTGACCGGTAAGGCCGACGGCGAAACACGCTTTATCGCCAGCGCCGAGGTCAGCGCCCATGTGCAGAAGATCCTGCCGCGCTTCGATTTGATCGTGGGTACTGAAGAAGAATTCCAGATCGCCGGAGGCAGCGAAGACCTGCTCGACGCACTGCGTCGGGTACGTGAAATCACCGCCGCGACCCTGGTGGTCAAGCTCGGTGCGCAAGGCTGTACGGTGATCCACGGGGCGATTCCGGCGTGCCTTGAGGATGGCGAGATTCACCGGGGCGTGCGCGTCGAAGTGCTCAATGTGCTGGGTGCCGGCGATGCCTTTATGTCTGGCTTCCTGCGCGGCTGGCTCAGCGGCGACGACGATGCGCGCTGCTGCCAGCTGGCCAACGCTTGCGGCGCCCTGGTGGTCTCGCGCCATGCCTGTGCGCCGGCGATGCCGAGCCTTGCCGAACTGGACTATCTGTTCAACAGCCCGGTGCCGATTGTCCGCCCTGACCTGGACCCTGTGCTCAACCGCCTGCACCGGGTGAGCGTGCCGCGTCGCAGCTGGAATCCGCTGTTTATCTTTGCCTTCGACCACCGTTTCCAGTTGGTCGAAAGTGCCCAGCAGGCCGGCGCCGATCCGGCCCGGATACCACAGCTCAAGCAGTTGTTCGTGCAGGCCATAGAGCAGGTCGAACGCAGCCTGGCCGCCCAGGGTGTGGTGGCAGATGTCGGTCTGTTGGCCGATGAACGTTTCGGCCAGGATGCGCTCAATGCCGCCACCGGTCGCGGCTGGTGGCTGGCCCGTCCGGTCGAGCTGCAGAACTCGCGGCCGCTGGCGTTTGAGTATGGCCGCTCGATTGGCAGCAACCTGGTCAAGTGGCCAGGTGAGCAGATCATCAAGTGCCTGGTGCAATTTCACCCGGACGATGAGCCGCTGCTGCGGCTGGAGCAGGAAGCCCAGCTCAAGGGGCTTTATGACGCCGCGCAGATCAGCGGCCACGAACTGCTGCTGGAAGTGATCCCGGCGAAGAACCATGCTTCGACCCGCCCCGACGTGTTGTATCGGGCGATCAAGCGGCTGTACAACATCGGCATCTACCCGGACTGGTGGAAGATCGAAACGCAGCCCGGATCGGTATGGCGTCAGCTCGACGAGCTGATCACCGCGCGTGATCCGTATTGCCGTGGCGTCGTATTGCTCGGGCTCAATGCACCGGTTGAAGCGCTCGCCGAAGGCTTTCGCCAGGCGGCGAACAGCCAGGTCTGCCGCGGATTTGCGGTGGGCCGGACGATCTTCCAGCAGCCTGCCCGGGCCTGGCTGGCCGGTGAGATCGATGACGCCGAGGTGGTGTCCAGGGTGCGTGAGACCTTCGAATTTCTGATCCGCTCCTGGCGCGACGCACGCGCCTGAGATGTGCCTGCATTGCACCGTCGATAACTCAACAATAAACAGGTGTGGACATGACTCAAACCAAAGTGAAGATCGGCATCAACCCGATCTCCTGGGCCAACGACGACCTGCCTTCGCTGGGCGGCGATACCCCGCTGGACACCATCTTGCGTGAAGGCAAAGAGATCGGTTTTCAGGGCTTCGAACTCGGTGGCAAGTTTCCCAGCGAGCCCGATGCCCTGCGCGATGTGCTGGGCCAATACGACCTGCAACTGGTGTCCGGCTGGTACTCCAGCGGCCTGGCCCATCGTGACGTCGAAAGCGAAATCGCGGCCATCGAGCCGCACCTGCGACTGCTGGCCGAGAACGGCGCCAAGGTGATGGTCTATGGCGAAGTCGCAGGTTCCATCCAGGGCCAGCGCGTGCCGTTGATCGAGCGGCCGAAATTTCATAGCGATGCCGCCTGGCAAACCTACGCTGACAAGATTTCCCGGCTCGCCGAATTCACCCTGTCACGCGGCGTGCGTCTGGCGTACCACCACCACATGGGCGCCTATGTCGAAGCGCCTGAGGACATCGACCGGCTGATGTCGCTGACCGACCCGCAAGTGGGGCTGTTGTTCGACTCGGGGCATTGCTACATGGGCGGCGGTGATCCGCTGAGCGTGCTCAAGAAACACATTGGCCGTGTCTGTCACGTGCATTTCAAGGATGTGCGCAAGGACGTGGTGCAGTTGGCGCGCAATAACCAGTGGAGTTTTCCCGATTGCATCATCAATGGCACCTTCACCGTACCGGGTGATGGCGACATCGACTTCGCCGCGCTGCTGGGCGAGCTGGTCAAGGCTGATTACCACGGCTGGCTGGTGGTCGAGGCCGAGCAGGACCCGGCCGTGGCGCCGGCCTACGAATACGCCCAGAAGGGCTATCAAACCCTGCGCGATCTGGTGGCGCGTCTCTACGCCTGAGGAGGACTGTGATGAACCTGCTGGTCAAAGCCAACAAACAGACACCAACCCTCGTCGAGGTCCCCGTCGATGCACTGGAGTATGTCGATTTCAGTGCCCATCAACTGGCTGATGGCGAGTCACTGAACATCACCGGCGATGATCGCGAGCTGTGCGTGGTGTTGTTGCTGGGCAAGGTCACCGCCGCCTGCGAGCATGCCCGTCATGGCCATCAGACCTGGGAGCACATCGGCGAGCGGCAGAGCGTGTTCGAGGACAAATCGCCTTATGCCCTCTACCTGCCGCCGCACACTTCGATCAGCATCCAGGCCCATGGTCGCGCCGAGGTTGCCCTGTGCCGCGCACCGGGCAACCCCGAAGAAACCCGCGCGCCACGGCTGATCGAGCCGGCGGACATGAAGCGTTCGGTGCGTGGCAAGGGCGCCAACACCCGCTATGTGTGCGACATCCTGCCGGACACCGCCCAAGCCCATTCGCTGCTGGTGGTGGAAGTGATTACCCCGTCCGGGCATTCCTCCAGCTACCCGCCGCACAAGCACGACACCGATGACCTGCCGGCGCAGAGCTTTCTTGAGGAAAGCTATTACCACCGCCTTGATCCGGCTCAGGGGTTTGTCTTTCAGCGGGTCTACACCGACGACCGCTCGATTGATCAGGCGCTGGCCGTGGAAGACAGCGACGTGGTGCTGGTGCCCAAGGGCTACCACCCGGTGTGTGTGCCGTATGGCTACACCTCCTACTACCTGAATGTCATGGCCGGGCCCAAGCGGGTCTGGAAATTCCACAACGATCCGCAGCACGAGTGGCTGCTTGATCTATAAAAACTTTGCATCTTTCACCCACACCCTGCGTACCGGAGCCCAATAACAATGAATCAGCCGCTGCGTTTTGCCCTTAATCGGATGGTTGCCCCTAATCTGACCCTGGCCGATTTCATCGCCTTGGCCAAGACCCTTGGCAGCGATGCCATTGAGCTGCGCAACGACCTCAAGGGCATCGAGATCGAAGACGGCACCCCGACCAGCCAGGTGCGCGAGCAATGCCAGGCCGCCGGCCTGCGGGTGCTGTCGATCAATGCCCTGTACCCGTTCGATGTATGGAACGACGAGCGTCGCGAGCAAACCCTGAAACTTGCCGCCTATGCCCAGGCGTGCGGCGCCGAGGCGTTGGTGATGTGCCCGCTGAACGACACCGGCGATACCCGCTCCACGGCCGAACGTGCCCGTGACCTGCGCACCGCGCTCACTGCGCTGGCGCCGATCCTGCGCGATCACGGTCTGCTCGGTTTCGTTGAGCCGCTGGGGTTTGTCGAGTGTTCGCTGCGCACCAAGCGTCAGGCCGTGGACGCGATCAAGGCGGTCGGCGGGCTGGATGTGTTCCGTCTGGTGCACGACACCTTTCACCACCATCTGGCCGGTGAGGAGGAGTTCTTCCCCGAACTGACCGGGCTGGTGCATATCTCCGGCGTGGAAGACGGCGCGCTGCCGCTTAACACCATCCGTGACGCCCACCGGGTACTGGTCAGCGATGCAGACATTCTCGGCAATGCCGCGCAGATCGAGCGCCTGCTGAGCAGCGGTTACAACGGGCATCTGTCGTTCGAGCCCTTTGCCGCGAGTGTGCACGGTCTGGACGATGTGCAGCCGGCTTTGCAGGCGAGCATCAAGCATCTGTGCGAGCGTGTGGCCGCTGGCAAGGCGGCGTGAGTTTCTGCTCTCAAGACGAACATAAGGTGAGTACATGAGCACGATCCGACTGACCATGGCCCAGGCGCTGGTCAAGTTTCTCGACAACCAGTACGTCAGCGTCGACGGTGTCGAAAGCAAATTCGTCGAGGGCATTTTTACGATCTTTGGCCACGGCAACGTGCTGGGTCTGGGTCAGGCCCTGGAGCAGGACGCCGGTTCGCTGGTAGTTCACCAAGGCCGTAATGAACAGGGCATGGCCCATGCCGCGATCGGCTTTGCCAAGCAGAACCTGCGGCGCAAGATCTACGCCTGCACCTCGTCGGTAGGGCCGGGGGCGGCGAACATGCTGACGGCGGCGGCCACCGCCACGGCCAATCGCATTCCATTGCTGTTGCTGCCCGGCGATGTCTACGCCAGCCGCCAGCCAGACCCGGTGCTGCAGCAGATCGAGCAGTTCCATGACCTGTCGATCAGCACCAACGATGCGTTCCGGGCGGTGAGCAAATACTGGGACCGGATCAACCGTCCCGAGCAGTTGATGAGCGCCGCAATCAGTGCCATGCGGGTGCTCACGGATCCGGCCGAAACCGGTGCGGTGACCTTGTCGTTGCCGCAGGACGTACAGGGTGAGGCTTACGATTACCCGACGTACTTCTTCGCCAAAAGGGTTCACCGTATCGAGCGGCCCCGGCCGAGCGAAGCGGTGCTGGAAGAGGCCGTGGCCCTGCTCAAAGGCAAGCGCAAGCCGCTGCTGATCTGCGGTGGCGGGGTCAAGTATTCCGGCGCCGGGCAGGCACTGCAGCGCTTCGCCGAGAAGTTCGGGATTCCCGTCGCGGAAACCCAGGCGGGCAAGAGCGCGATCGTTTCTGCCCATGAGCTGAACGTCGGTGGCATCGGCGAGACCGGCTGCCTGGCGGCGAACACGCTGGCCAAAGAGGCCGACCTGATCATTGGCGTCGGCACCCGTTACACCGATTTCACCACCTCATCGAAGTGGCTGTACCAGAACCCCGAGGTGCAGTTTCTCAACCTCAATATCGGCCGCTTCGACGCGGGCAAGCTGGACGCACTCGCGGTGCTCGCTGATGCCCGTGAGGCGCTGGGCGAACTGACCACGCGATTGGCCAGCAGTGGCTACAGCGCCAGTTGGGGCAATGCCGTCTCCGAGGCGCGCGAGGCCTATCGGGTGGAGATCGACCGGGTCTACGGTGTCGAATATGCCGCGCAGGATTTCGTCCCGGAAATCGCCGATGCCATGCCGCGTGCGGTGCTCGAAGAGTTCATAGAACTGACCGGCTCCTGCCTGACCCAGAGCCGTGTGCTCGGCGTTCTGAATGCCAGCCTTGGCGCCAGGGACATTATTGTCGGCGCCGCTGGCAGCCTTCCGGGCGACTTGCAACGTGCCTGGCGCACCCTGGGCGAGAACACCTACCACATGGAGTATGGCTATTCCTGCATGGGCTACGAGGTCAATGCCGCGTTGGGGGTCAAGCTCGCCGAGCCGGACAAGGAGGTCTACGCACTGGTCGGTGACGGCTCTTACCTGATGCTGCATTCGGAGCTGGCCACCTCGATTCAGGAGCGGCGCAAGATCAACGTGGTGCTGCTCGACAACATGACCTTCGGCTGCATCAACAACCTGCAGATGGAACACGGCATGGACAGCTTCGGCACCGAGTTCCGCTACCGCAACCCCGAAACCGGCAAGCTTGATGGCGGTTTCGTACCGGTGGATTTCGCCATGAGTGCGGCGGCCTATGGTTGCAAGACCTACCGGGTCAAGACCCTCGATGAGCTGCATGCAGCGTTGCAGGACGCCCGCCAGCAGACAGTCTCGACCCTGATCGACATCAAGGTCCTGCCCAAGACCATGATCCACAAGTACCTGTCGTGGTGGCGGGTCGGCGGTGCCGAAGTCTCGACCAGTGAGCGTGTGCAGGCGGTCTCGCGGATGCTCAAAGAGAACACCGCCAAGGCCCGGCAATATTGATCATCGGCTGCAAATGAAGTGTGCGTTCGAATACAACAATTCCAACTGGAGAACACAAACGTGGCGCTAAATATCGGTGTAATCGGAACAGGCATGATCGGTCAGGACCACATCCGTCGTTGCCACTTCGCGCTGTCCGGCGCGCAGATCGTCGCGGTCAACGACATTAACCCGGAGCAGGCACGCAAGGTGGTACAGGATCTGGGTATCGAGGCTGAGGTCTACGCCAGTGGTCACGAGTTGATCGCCGCGCCCAACGTCGATGCCATTCTCGTCACCTCCTGGGGGCCGAGCCATGAAGAGTTCGTGCTCTCGGCGATTCGTGCCGGCAAGCCGGTGTTCTGCGAGAAGCCGCTGGCGGTCACCGCTGAGGGCTGCAAGAACATCGTCGAGGCCGAGATGGCGCATGGCAAACGCCTGGTTCAGGTGGGCTTCATGCGCCCGTACGACCAAGGCTATCGGGCGCTCAAGGCGGCCATCGACGAGGGCCGCATCGGCGAGCCGCTGATGCTGCACTGCGCGCACCGCAACCCGACCGTGGGTGAGTCCTACACCACAGACATGGCCGTCGTCGACACGCTGATTCATGAAATCAACGCCCTGGCTTGGTTGCTCGACGACCAGTATGTCTCGGCCCAGGTCATCTATCCGCGCAAGACCTCCCAGGCCTTTGCCCACCTCAAGGATCCGCAGATCGTCCTGCTCGAAACCGCCAAGGGGGTGCGCATCGACGTCGAGGTGTTCGTCAACTGTCAGTACGGCTACGACATCCAGTGCGAAGTGGTCGGCGAGAAAGGCATCGCCAAGTTGCCCGAGCCGTCCTCGGTACAGATGCGCAGCGGCGCCAAGCTGTCGACCGACATCCTCGTCGACTGGAAGCAGCGCTTCATTGCCGCCTATGACGTCGAGTTGCAGGACTTCATCAACAGTGTTGCCCGTGGTCAGCTTCAAGGCCCAAGTGCCTGGGATGGCTACACCGCGGCGGTCACCGCCGATGCCTGCGTCGCCGCCCAGCGCAGCGGTGCAATTGAGCCGGTCAAGCTACCGCAGCGCCCGACGTTCTACGCGTGAAGGAGATAAGCCATGCGTATCGCTCTTGACCCCAATATGTATCGCTTCCTGTCCATTCGAGAAACCATCGACAAGGCCGCGGAGCTTGGTTACGAATGGATCGAACTGTCGCCGCGCGACGACATCCTGCCGTTCTACAAATACCCGCGCGTAGACAAGGCCAAAATCAAGGAGATCAAGACCGCACTGCGCGATGCCGGGGTCGGTCTGTCTTCGCTGTTGCCGGTGTACCACTGGGCCGGGCCTGATGAAGAACTGCGCAAGGCGGCCGTGCGCAACTGGAAGCGTGTGGTACAGATTGCCGTGGAGCTGGACTGCCCGTTGATCAACACCGAGTTCGCGGGCAAGGCCGACGAAGCACTGGTGTGCGAAAACCAGTTCATGAAGTCCATGGAAGAACTGTTGCCGATATTCGAGCGTGAGGGCATCAAGGTCGACATCCAGGCGCATCCGTACGATTTTTGCGAGCGTAATAACGAATCGGTTGATCTGATTCGTGGTCTCGACACGGACATCGTCAATTATCTCTACGCTGCGCCGCACACCTTCTTCTATGACGACGGCAAGGGCGATATCGCCTCTATGCTCAAGTACGCGGGTGACAAGCTGACCCACGTGATCATCGCCGACACCTGGAACCACCGGGCTTCGTCGGGGCTGCGCTATATCGTCAACCCGCCCGGTGTGGTCGCCACCGTGCACCAGCACTTCGACATCGGCCAGGGCGAGGTCAACTGGGATGCCTTCTTCGGTACCTTGCGTGAGATGAAGTTCGACGGCATTGCCACGGTGGCGGTGTTCGGCCAGGAAGAACGGGCCGACGAGTCGAGCCGCTTCATGCTTGAGCGGGTGCGCAGCGAGTTGATGCGCTGAGCCTCTGCTCGTGAGCCGTGAAGCCGTTGGCAGGTACTGCAACGGCTTCGCGTCGTTTCTGCTGTGAATGTGCGGCAGTCTTCGCTAGCAAGCTGGCCCACCTCGATTCTGACCTGAAATACGGTGGGAACTAGCTCGTGAAGACGGCATTACCTTCACAGCAGATGTGCCGGTTTTATGCGCCCTTTCACGAGCGAGACGGATCGCCGTTCGCTCGCTCCTTAATAGTCGACCCAGATCGCACCCTGGTCTGCTGACGCCACACAGCGTTCAACCCAACGCACTCCTTTAACACCAGCCTCGATATCCGGATAGCGCAGGGTGCTTAGCGTTTGCTGGTCATCACGGTCGCTGGCGTCCATGGCCAGGGCGAAGCGGTAGTAGAGGTTCGACCAGGCCTCAAACAGGCCTTCCGGGTGACCACCGCCGATGCGGTCATCGAGCAACGCGTCGGGATGCAGATAGCCCATACCCCGCTCCAGGATCTGCGCCGGCTGCCCCTGGATTTCAAACGACAACTGGTTGGGCCGCTCGTCCCACCATTCAAGGCTGGCCCGCGAGCCGATGACGCGAATCTTCTGGCCGTGCATGGAGCCGGCATTGACCGCGCTGGACCAGACCATGCCCATGGCACCGCCTTCGTATTCCATCAAGGTGTAGGCGTTGTCTTCCAGCGGTGCGCGGCTTTTCACGAAGCTCTGCCGCGAGCACATCAAGCGCTTGATCTTCAACTGCGGCAGCATCACCTCAGAGAGGTACAGCGGGTGGGTGCCGACATCGCCGAGCACATAGCTGGGGCCGGCCAGACGCGGGTCGACGCGCCATTGGGTGGCCGCGTTCCGGGCTTCCACCGGGGCGCTGTGAAAACCATGGGCGAACTGCATGTGCACCAGGCGTATCTCGCCCAACTCGTCGGCGGCAATCATGGCGCGGGCCTGCTCGATCAACTGGTGCCCGGCATAGCCGTAGGTGACCCCGACGATCCGGTTACGGGCTTTGGCGAGGCGCCGCAGAATCTCGGCTTGCTCCAGGGTAAAACACAGCGGCTTCTCGCAAACCACATGCAACCCGGCTTCCAGCGCGGCCTGGGTAATCGCGAAGTGAGTGCCATTGGGCGTGGCCACCGAGACTGCCTGAATGCCATCGGGGCGCTGCGCTTCCTGTTCGAACAGGCTCAGGTAGTCGGGGTAGCAGCGTTCGGCGCTGACGCCCAGTTGTACGCCGAAGCTGCGACCCCGTTCGGCGTCGATGTCGAACGCACCGGCGACCAGTTCAAAGTTCTGGTCGCGCAGGGCGGCGCTGCGGTGGATGTAGCCGATCTGGCTGGCTGATCCGCCGCCGACCATGGCCCAGCGGATGGGTTGGGCGATACGTTTGCTTCCATTGATCATGCGGCGACTCCTGTGAATCCGGCGGTGATGAGAAACTGGCGGCTGGCGGCGACGTCTTGCAGGCTGCCAGCGGCGTTACGCGGATCGCGCTCCTGTTCGACGGTGATATGGCCGTGGTAATCGAGCTCGGCAAGCAACCGGCGAATCGCCGGGTAGTCGATCACGCCCCGACCGATCGGACACATCACGCCCTTGGCGCAGGCATCGAAGAAGCGGATGCGTTCGCCCAATACCTGCTCGAACACCGCCTGATCAATGTCTTTGAAGTGCAGGTAGTCGATGTGGGCGGCGTACTGGCGCAGGGTGGCGACCGGGTCCATGCCGGCGTAGTAAAGGTGACCGGTGTCCAGGCACAGCCCGGCCGTCTGGTAGGGGATGTCCTGTGTCAACCGGGCAAGCTCATCGGCGAATTCGATGTAGCCGCCCGCGTGCGGGTGAATGACCGCACGCACGCGATATTCCTGCCAGGCCAGTTCGGCGATCTGGCGGATGTGATCCATCATCGCCTGCCACTGCGCAGGAGCCAGACGCGGGGCGCGGTCGCTGTGTCCGGCGGCGTAGTCGCGCTCTTCGTGGCCCCAGTCCATGACCACCAGATAAGGCGCGCCATAACGCTGCCCCGGCTCCATGGCAATGGCTGGCAACTGGCGCAGCAGGGCGCAGATCTGGTGAGTCTGGTCGAGCAGGTTGGCGAGGTTGGTCGGCGCCACCAGGTTATCGAAAATGGTGCCCGCGACGATACGCAACTGCCGCTCGCCCAGCGCCTCAGCCAATGGCCCGGCGTCGAGCGGCATGTAGCCGATGGGGCCGAGTTCCAGGCCGTGGTAACCGGCCTGGGAGGCTTCGTCCAGCACCCGTGTCCAGGGCGGCAGGTAGGGATTGTTGATGTCGTCGATGCCCCAGCAGCAAGGGGCGGTGCAGATGTGCATGGCCATTGGAGGGCTCCCTATGTTTGTTGTTGTCGGAGGATATTGCCTCGCTTCTGGATGCTAGGGCCGCGTCGAAATGACCGCTATAGTGCGCCTTCACTATCTTTCAAAACCTGTCATAAACCCTTCATAGGCTGTCAAAACATGTCAGAGAATCCCCCCTTGGTTCGCCGCCGACCCACCATGCAGGATGTAGCCGACAGGGCCGGTGTGAGCGTCTCGACGGTGGATCGGGTGCTGAGCTTGCGCGCCAAGGTGCGCGGTGACACCGCACAGCGGATCGCCGAGGCGGCGGCCCAGCTCGGTTTTCACGCCAGCGGGGTACTTGAGCGGCGGGTGGCCAATGCGCGGCCGGTTATGCGCGTAGGCTTTGTTCTGCAAAAGCGCGGCACGGCGTTCTATCAAGGTCTTGCTCAAGCGCTCAATACCGCGGCCACGGTCTGTGAACACGCTCAGGTGCGGGTCGTGATCAGCTATCTGGACAACCTGGATCCGCTCGCCACTGCCCAGCGCTTGCTGGCATTGCAAGGCGAGATCGATGCGCTGGGGGTGGTGGTGCCCGATCATCCGGCGATCCGCACGGCGGTAAGCAGCTTGCGTGAATCGGGCATGGCAGTGCTGTCGCTGGTGTCCGAGCTGGGCGGTGTGGGCTATGTCGGCCTGGATAACCGCAAGGTCGGGCGCACTGCTGCCTGGTTCATCCGACAACTGGCGGCACAGCCCGGACCGGTCGCTGTGTTGCTGGGCACTCAGCGTTTTCAATGCCAAGAGTTGGGCGAAATGAGCTTTCGTTCGTTCTGGGCCGAGCAGGGCGATGACTGGGAATTGCTATCGCCGCGCCTGACCCTGGAGGACGAGGCGTATGCCTATGAGAACACGCTTGATCTGTTCAGTGCCCGGCCCGACCTGGCCGGGCTCTACGTCGGCGGCGGCGGAATAGAGGGGGTATTACCGGCATTACGCGAGTTGCGTGCGGCACGCGGCGTATTGCCGCCGGTGATCTGTCATGACCTCACTGCCATTACCCGCAGCGCTCTGGCTGAGGGGCTGGTGCAGGCGGTGTTGTCCCACCCGTTGCCGGCACTGGCCGAGCAGGCGCTGGCAGCGCTGACTCAGCCAGGCGATGCGCACGCCGAGAAACACTGGCTGGCATTGCAACTGAGCGTGGCAGAGAGCATCTAGGGGGACGGTAAAACCCAGAGGAAAAATATTTTCTAATTAATATTGATCTGGAATTAATATTCCAATAGATTGGCCTTCACGTTGCCGCAATACCTGTTTGCCAGTGAGCGCTGGCAAGCGGACCTTCGAAAAAAAACAAGATAGGTGCCGGCCCATGAAACTGTCTTTTCGCTTCGCTGCTGCACGCCTGCGTAACAGGCTCCGCGCTATTGCTCCGCAGATCACAGCTGTCCTTGCCGAGCGCTGTGAGCATCTGCTTCTGCTGATTCACCATCCCTACGTTCCTTGCTTGCCGCCCAGTGTCGGCGAGTCGTCACGTCCATAGTCCAAGGCGTCTACGGACCCACGCCCAGCCCCCGTTCCGCAACAACAATAACGATCGGAGTCATTCCATGCGCCTCAAGCCACGTTTTGCCGCTATCGCTCTTTCGCTGTTGATGACAAGTACTGCCGCGCTTGCGGACATCAGAATCGGGGTCAGCATGTCGACCTTCGATGACAACTGGCTCACCTACCTGCGTGAATACCTGAGCACCAAGGCCAAGACCGAGGGGGTAACGCTGCAGTTCGAAGATGCCCGCAACGATGTGGTCAAACAGCTCAACCAGGTGCAAAGCTTCACCAGTCAGGGAGTCGACGCGATCATCGTCAACCCGGTGGACACGGCTGCGACCAAGGGCATCAACGAGGCGGCCATCAAGGCCGGCATTCCGTTGGTCTATATCAATCGCAAACCGGACGATCCAAAGCTGCCTGAGCGTGCGGTCACGGTGACGTCGGACGACAAGGAAGCCGGACGTCTGCAGGCCGAGTACATTGCCGACAAGCTCGGCGGCAAAGGCCAGGTCGCCATTCTGCTCGGTGATCTGACCAACAACTCGACGCAAAACCGCACCGCTGGATTCAAGGAAGTACTGGCCAAACACCCCAACATCAAGATTGTTGAAGAACAGACCGGCCTGTGGCAGCGCGACAAGGGCATGGACCTGACCAGCAACTGGTTGCTGGCGGGCAAGCAGATTGACGCAGTGCTGTCGAATAATGACGAGATGGGCATCGGCGCGGCCATGGCCCTGCGCCAGGCCGGGAAAAAAGATGTATTGGTTGGCGGTGTCGACGGTACGCCTGATGGTCTCGCGTCGATCAAGCGTGGTTTGCTGACGGTATCGGTATTCCAGGACGCCCGGGGCCAGGCCGAGGGCTCGCTGGAGGCTGCCGTCAAGTTGATCAACAAGCAGCCGGTCGAGAAGAACATTCTGATTCCGTTTCGTCTGATCACCGTCGACAACCTGGCCCAATTCCAGGCGCTGACCAAGCAATAGTCATCGTGTCCGCAGCCCTGGCTCCGGATTGCTGAACCTGCCATGCCTGGCGCGGGCGACAGCTGTTCGCTCGCGCCGTACTCCCTGAATGCTCCCGACACTTGCCGGCATCGCTGGCGGGGCGTTCGTGTGCGTACGCAAAACGGCCTGGCAAGAGTGATTGACCCACACGCTTCGAACAACAACAAGACACGGAGTGATGCAATGAGCAGGACAACAATCAAGACCGGGCTAGCTTTCTGCGCACTGGTGGCTGCACAACCGCCGGCGCAGGCACTGGAGTTCACCGGCTATTTGCGCGGCGGCCTCGGGACGTCTTCGGGGTCCGATTCCCAGCGCTGTTTCAAGCTGCAGGGCGCACAGTCGAAATATCGCCTTGGTAACGAGTGTGAGCAGTACGCCGAGCTGTCGCTGGAGCAGGAGATCACCAAGCTCGATGACGGCTCCACCGTGGGCGTGTTTGGCATGGGCAGCCTGTACAACCAGTACGACCGCACGCCGACGTTCAATGGTGAGCGCGGTGAAATCCGCCTGCCTCAGGCCTACGGCTACTGGAAGAATGTGGCGGCTCTTAACGGCGGCTCTTTGTGGGCGGGGCGGCGTTACTACAAACGTAATGACATCGCCATTTCTGACTTCTTCTACTGGAACCAGAGTGCCACCGGGGGCGGCATCGAGAACGTCGAGATCGGCGGACTGAAGTACAGTCTGGCGTTCTCGCGCAAGGACAACTTCAACCAGAAGGACTACGTCAATCGTTACGACTTCAACGTCGCAGGCTTTGACACCAACCCCAATGGCAGCCTGGAAGTCGGGGTGAGCTATCTGGACAAACCCTCCAACCGGCCCAATGCCAACAGCGGCTGGGCAGTGACCTTGCAGCATAAACAGCAGAACTTCATGGGCTGGAACGGCGTGAACACCGTCGCGCTGCAACGCGGGCAGGGTCCGGGCACCGGGCTGGGCAGTACCGGCGACAACAACCTGAGCAGTGCGGATGTGTCTTACCGGGTGCTCGATTTCTTCGACTGGCAGATCACACCACGCTGGGGTGGCCAGGTCGCTGCCGTGTACCAGAAAGACCGGCGACCCAACGGTGATGACCTGCGCTGGACCTCGCTCGGTGCGCGTCTGGTCTACGGCATCAGCGAGCAGTTCAAGTTCTCCACTGAAATCGGCCATGACCGCGTACAGGCTCCGGCTGGCACCCGGCAACTGAGCAAGATCACCCTGGCGCCGACCTGGTCACCCAAAGGGCCACAATTCAAATCGCCCACCGAGGTGCGTCTGTTCTACACCTACGCCGCCTGGAACCGCGCCGCTCAGCAAGCTGCGGACCTCTATGACCCTGACTCGGCGTTATCCAGCACCGGCAGCTTCGGCTCGGACCTGCATGGCTCTAACATCGGCGTGCACATCGATCACAGCTGGTAAGCGCGACGTTTAAAAAAAGGCACCTCGCCTGGTGGGAGGTGCCTTTTTGCGTCTAAAATTCCCGAACAAACAAAAATTCCAAAAACATATTTACTGGAAAATATTTTCCAATAAAGTCGTCTTCAAGGTAGACGAATAACTGCACGGACCACCTTGGTGCCGTAGCGACCAACAAAAATAAATAAGGTGTCGTCATGCAAATCTCTCGTTCCCTGCGAACGCTTTTCCGTCCCCGTGGCCTGCTGTTGGCGGCTGTATTAACGCTGGGCAGTACGCCCGTTCTCGCCGAGCTGAAAGTCGGTGTCACGGTCGGCAACCTCGATAACTACATCGCCTACCTGGTGCGTGCCATGCAGGACCGCGCCAAGACCGTAGAGGGCGGTGCCAGCCTGCAGGTCGAGGATTCGGCCAGCGATGTGGTGCGCCAGCTCGGCCACGTCGAGAACTTCATTTCGCAGAAAGTCGACGTAATCATCGTCAACCCGGCCGACACCGCCGCCACCGCGAAGATCACCGAGCGTGCGACCAAGGCTGGTATACCTCTGGTGTATCTCAACAGTCGCCCTGAAGTCGCAGCGTTTCCCGCCAAGGTGGTGTTCGTCGGTACCGACGAGCGTGCCATCGGCCGTCTGCAGATGGAGTATCTGGCCAGGAAAATGGACGGCAAGGGCAATCTGGTGATCATCCTTGGCCGTCTGGCCCACGACGACACACGCAAGCGCACCCAAGGGGTCAAGGATGTACTGGCCGATTACCCCGCTATCAAGGTGGTTGAGGAGCAGTCCGGCGACTGGCAGCGCGACAAGGGCCTGGACCTGATGAACAACTGGATTCTGGGTGGCCGTGCAATTGATGCAGTCGCCGCGAACAACGACGAAATGGGCATTGGCGCGGCAATGGCGCTGCAACGTGCCGGTGCTTCCACGGTGCTGGTCGGTGGCATTGATGGCACACCTGATGGCCTCGAAGCGATCAAACGCAAGCAACTGGCGGTGACCGTGCTGCGTGACCCGGTGGCGATGGGCGAGGGCGCTGTCGATGCCGCCGTCAAGCTGGCTCACGGCGAGGCGCTGCAGGGCGACATCTGGATTCCCGTGCACCTGGTCACCCCGGACAACTACGCGCAATTCAAACAAAAATGATCCGACGCCCGTGGGCGCCCGTCGCCCTGGGCCCTTTGAGGAGATCGTGAACATGCTCAGTGCTGCCCCTTCGACCGCCACACTTGCCGCCAGCCGCATGGCCGCTGTGAACGGCGAGTTCCTGCTCGAAATCACTCACCTGACCAAAGGTTTCCCCGGCGTGGTTGCCCTGTCCGATGTGCAACTGCGGGTACGGCCCGGCAGTGTGCTGGCGTTGATGGGCGAAAACGGTGCGGGCAAGTCGACGCTGATGAAGATCATCGCCGGTATCTATCAGCCTGATGCCGGCGAACTGCGCCTGCGTGGAGAGCCGATCAGCTTCGAGACGCCTTTGCAGGCCTTGCAGGCAGGCATCGCTATGATTCATCAGGAGCTTAACCTGATGCCCTACATGACCATCGCCGAGAATATCTGGCTGGGTCGCGAGCCCCTCAATGCGCTGCACATGGTTGATCACGGGGTCATGCATCGAAACACACAAGAGTTACTCGACCGCCTGCGCATGGACCTGGACCCTGAAGAGCTGGTCGGCAGCCTGAGCATCGCCGGTCGGCAGATGGTCGAGATCGCCAAGGCGGTGTCTTACGACAGCGACGTACTGATCATGGATGAGCCGACCTCGGCCATCACCGAGAAGGAGGTAGCCCATCTGTTTTCGATCATCAGCGACCTCAAGAGCCAGGGTAAGGGCATTATCTACATCACCCACAAAATGGATGAAGTCTTTGCCATTGCTGATGAAGTGGCAGTGTTTCGTGATGGCGCTTACATCGGTCTGCAAAGTGCCGAGAGCATGGATGGCGACAGCCTGATTTCGATGATGGTTGGCCGGCCGCTGACTCAGCTGTTTCCCGAGCGCAGTGCACCCACCGACAAGTTACTGCTGTCGGTGCGCGACCTGAGCCTGCAAGGGGTATTCGAGAACGTCTCGTTCGACCTGCATGCCGGCGAGATTCTGGGTATCGCCGGGCTGATGGGCTCCGGGCGCACCAATGTTGCCGAGACCCTGTTCGGCGTGACCCCGGCCACTTCCGGCGAGATCATCATCGACGGTGAGGTGGTGAATATGAGTGACCCCTGCCTGGCGATTCGCAAGGGCCTGGCGTTGCTCACCGAAGATCGCAAGGACACCGGCATCTTTGCCTGCCTGAGCGTGCAGGAAAACATGGAGGTGGCGGTGCTCTCCAGCCATACCAGCAGCGGTTTCGTGCAGCAGCAGCGGCTGCACGAACTGTGTGAAGAGATGCGGACGCAGTTGCGCGTCAAGACCCCCTCACTGGACCAATGCATCGCCAACCTGTCTGGCGGCAACCAACAAAAGGCACTGCTGGCGCGCTGGCTGATGACCCACCCGCGGATTCTGATTCTTGATGAACCCACCCGTGGTATCGATGTGGGGGCCAAGGCCGAGATCTACCGGTTGATCGCCGCGCTGGCCGGTGAAGGCCTGGCGGTGATCATGATTTCTTCCGAATTGCCCGAAGTGCTCGGCATGAGCGATCGGGTCATGGTCATGCACGAGGGGCAGGTCACCGGTGTCCTGGATCGTGAGGAGGCGACCCAGGAGCGGGTCATGCACCTGGCGTCGGGCAACACCGTGATCCATTGACTTGCGCCTGACGGGCGCAGCAGCGGCGCCCGTTCATTCGTCGAAAATTCCAAGAACAAGAGGACCTTCCCATGACTGCCGTCTCCGACAAGAAGACCCTGGAAACATCCGCTCCACGCCGCCGGCGGCGCATGCCCACCGAATTGGGTATTTTGCTTGTACTGTTCGGTATTGGCCTGGCCTTTGAAGCGTTCGGCTGGGTGATTCGCGACCAGAGCTTTTTGATGAACTCTCAGCGCCTGGTGCTGATGATCCTGCAAGTCTCGGTGATCGGCCTGCTGGCCATTGGGGTTACCCAAGTGATTATCACCACCGGTATCGACCTGTCCTCCGGCTCGGTGCTGGCGTTGTCAGCGATGGTCGCTGCCAGTCTGGCGCAAACCTCTGATTTTGGCCGGGCGGTGTTTCCTTCGCTGACCGACATGCCGGTCTGGGTGCCGGTCATGGCGGGCCTGTTCGTCGGGCTGCTCGCCGGTGCGGTGAACGGCAGCCTGATTGCCATTACCGGCATCCCGCCTTTTATCGTCACCCTCGGCATGATGGTCTCGGCCCGTGGCCTGGCCCGTTACTACACCGAAGGTCAGCCGGTCAGCATGCTTTCAGACAGCTATACCGCGATCGGCAACGGCGCGATGCCGGTGATTATCTTCCTGGTGGTGGCAGTGATTTTCCATGTCGCCCTGCGCTATACCAAATACGGCAAGTACACCTACGCGATTGGCGGCAACATGCAGGCCGCCCGGATTTCCGGGATCAACGTCAAACGCCATCTGGTCATCGTTTACAGCATCGCCGGTCTGCTGGCGGGGCTGGCCGGGGTGGTGGCTTCGGCACGTGCCGCCACCGGCCAGGCCGGCATGGGCATGTCCTACGAGCTGGACGCGATCGCCGCTGCGGTGATCGGCGGGACCAGTTTGGCGGGCGGCGTGGGCCGTATCACCGGTACGGTAATCGGCGCGTTGATCCTTGGCGTGATGGCCAGCGGCTTCACCTTCCTCGGCGTGGACGCTTACATTCAGGACATCATCAAGGGCGTGATCATCGTCGTTGCCGTGATCGTCGATCAGTACCGCAACAAACGCAAAGCCAAGCGCTGAACAAGCATCTTCCTTGCCCGGCGGCTGGCCTGCCGGGTCTTTTCTTCTGTCTTAGAGGTCTCTCATGCAAAGACTCGGTCTTGGCCTGATCGGCACCGGATTCATGGGGCGCGCCCACGCCCTGGCGTTTCAACATGCAGGTTCGGTGTTCGACCTGCCCCTGCAGGTCGATTGTGTGGCGCTGGCCGACGCTGACCCGGCACGGGCCGCCGACTGCGCGCGGGCCTGGGGCTTCCAGCAGGCGATGGGCTGGGAGGCGTTGATCAATGATCCGAATGTCGATCTGGTGGCGATCACCACGCCAAACCTGCTGCATCATCCGATGGCCATGGCGGCGCTGGCCGCAGGCAAGGCGGTGTACTGCGAAAAACCGCTGGCCGCGACCCTGGCAGAGGCCACCCAGATGCGCGATGCCGCCCGCGCTGCCGGTGTGGTCACCCGTGTCGGTTACAACTACCTGCAAAACCCCATGCTCGGCCTGGCCCGTGAACTGATTGCCAGTGGTGAGCTGGGCGAAATCGTCGGCTACAGCGGCGAATTCAGCGAAGACTTCATGGCCGATCCGCAGGCCCTATTTGGCTGGCGCTGTGAAGCCCGCCAGGCCGGCGGTGCACTGGCTGACCTCGGCAGCCATATTCTTTCCTTGTCGCGCTTTCTGCTCGGTGAGGTCGACAGCCTTTGCGCCGACCTGCACACCGTGCATGCCCAGCGGCCTTCGGCCAATGGGCCGCGCCAGGTTGAGGTCGATGATCAGGCACATATCCTGATGCGTTTTGCCAACGGCGCACGTGGCACGCTGACGACCAGTTGGCTGCGCCATGGGCGCAAGAACCGGCTGTGTTTTGAGATCAGCGGCACACGCGGCACACTGGTCTACGACCAGGAGCGGCTCAACGAACTGCGCCTCTACCAACCCGGCTCCCGCGCCGAAACCAGCGGATTCCGTACTCTGCTGGCCGGGCCACACCTGCCAGGGTATGCGGCCTTTTGCCCGGCGCCAGGGCATCAGCTCGGCTACAACGAACTCAAGACTCTGGAGGTACGTGGCGTGTTGCAGGCGTTGGCGGGCCAGCCCGATAGCACTGGGGTGGACTTTCAGGAAGCCTGGGAGGTCGAGCGACTGGCAGAAGCGGCGCGCCGATCAGCCCAAGAGCAGCGTTGGGTGAAGGTGGGGGCGGTGGGTTGATGCTGTAGGAGTGCAAGCCTGGATTGCAATCGTTGCGATCCAGGCTTTAAGTAGGAGCTAGCTTGCTAGCGAAGAAGGCGGCACATTCGAAGCATATACAGTGCCTTTACTGGCCTCTTCGTCGGAGTGCCGCCCAGACCAAGGTCGCTCCCACAGCGATCAATCCCAGCTCAACGCGCCGCCGGTCTGGTACTCGATCACGCGGGTCTCGAAGAAGTTCTTCTCCTTCTTGAGGTCCATGATCTCGCTCATCCACGGGAACGGGTTGGTGGTGCCTGGGTATTCTTCTTTCAGGCCGATTTGGGTCAGGCGACGGTTGGCGATGAACTTGAGGTAGTCCTCCATCATCGCCGCGTTCATGCCCAGTACGCCGCGTGGCATGGTGTCACGGGCGTATTCGATTTCCAGCTGGGTGCCTTGCAGGATCATCTGCGTGGCTTCTTCTTTCATCTCGGCATCCCACAGGTGCGGGTTTTCGATCTTGATCTGGTTGATCACGTCGATGCCGAAGTTCAGGTGCATGGATTCGTCGCGCAGGATGTACTGGAACTGCTCGGCGACGCCGGTCATCTTGTTGCGGCGGCCCATGGACAGGATCTGGGTGAAACCGCAGTAGAAGAAGATGCCTTCCAGAACGCAGTAGTAGGCGATCAGGTTGCGCAGCAGTTCTTTGTCGGTTTCCGGGGTGCCGGTCTTGAATTCCGGGTCGGAGATCGAACGGGTGTACTTCAGGCCCCAGGCGGCTTTTTTCGCGACCGACGGGATCTCGTGGTACATGTTGAAGATCTCGCCTTCATCCATGCCCAGCGACTCGATGCAGTACTGGTAGGCGTGGGTGTGGATCGCCTCTTCGAAGGCCTGGCGCAGAATGTACTGGCGGCACTCCGGGTTGGTGATCAGGCGGTACACGGCCAGCACCAGGTTGTTGGCAACCAGCGAGTCGGCGGTGGAGAAGAAGCCCAGGTTGCGCAGCACGATGCGGCGCTCGTCGTCGGTCAGGCCTTCAGGGTTTTTCCACAGGGCGATGTCGGCGGTCATGTTGACCTCTTGCGGCATCCAGTGGTTGGCGCAGCCGTCGAGGTACTTCTGCCAGGCCCAGTCGTACTTGAATGGCACCAGCTGGTTGAGGTCGGCGCGGCAGTTGATCATGCGCTTTTCGTCGACCGCCACGCGAGCGGAGGAACCTTCGAGTTCAGCCAGACCTTCGGCGATGTCCAGGTCGTTCAGCGCCTGTTTGGCGCGAGCCACGGCAGCCGAGTCGCTGGAGGTGACGGCGCGCGCTTCAACGGCGGCGGCACCGCCGTCGGTGTCGAGGCGATCCAGCGCGCCTTCATTGCCTTTGGCAGCCTGGGCAGCGGGTTTGGCAGCGGCGACTTCGCCGTCTTCGTTATCGAACTCGTCCCAGCTCAGCATGGGTACATCTCCTGCTTGAGGGTCGCGTCGGGCATCTCTAAAAACTACCTGCGTTGCCATCGCTCAGGTTTCTAGAGGTGCCCTGTGTGACCGGTGAATTTCAAAGTATGGGCTGCCAGCGTTGCGAAGGGTGCGCTGGCAACGGAATTTTTCTCGATCTGTCGAGGCGTCTACGGTGTCGGGTGCTTGAGGCTGCGTTTTTTGCTTGGGCCACCGCGACGTGGGCAGTGGCAGGCGAGCCTGCGATACGAATCTCGGTTGTAGTCAGGTGAGCCGACATTGCGTGTGCAATTGGTCATGTGAGTACCCTGGATCAAGGGCGCGAAGTATACAGAATATTGCTGTGCACTGCTTCACCCGTTGAGAAAATCAGTTTGTGAAATCACTGCTTTGCGTATCGCTGCCTAGGGCTTTTTTCCTGCCGGGAAAACGCGCTCGGGTCACACTTAAAACGCCTATATTGTGTTTCTTTTTGAGTGTAGGCACAAGATATAGTTTCATTGGCCGTCGATAATTATTCTCGACTTAGGTGATTCTGGGACTGGTAACGGTGAAGAAAGCTGACGGGTGTCAGGGGGGGCATGAGGTCAGGATTACTTGAGAGCTGAATGGACGGGTGACCAGCGGATCTATTCGATTGCGTCACCTACGCATTGTTCAAATACGGCTTGCATTGCACGGTAATCGCACACCACGGAATTGATGTTGGCTTGTGCCCATTGATCAATACCGACGCCCCACCAGTCGATCTGGAAACCTGCATTGATGATGAGATGTTCGAACAGGATGCGTTGCGCTCTGCCGTTACCATCACGGAAGGGATGAATCATATTAAGGTCGCCGAACATCTCGGCACCGGCAATGATCAGGCTTGCTCGGTCCAGACCTTGAAACCAGTTGGCATTGGCCAGGCTTTTGAAAAGCCGTTCAGCTTCTGGTTCTATGCGTGAGACCGTGCAGAAAAGCGTATTTCCTTTGGAAATATCGATGGTGCGTAGCTGCCCAGCCCAGTCATAAATATCTGAAAACAGCTGGCGATGGATATTGCTCAAGTACTGAAGATCGTAAGGCGGTTGCCCGAACTCTATGCTGTCGGCAGCCAGTTCAGACAATTCAAGCTCTGCATGTTCCAGTATCTGCTCATCCTTCAAACCAAGTCGGTTACGCAGCAGGCTGGTACCTGGGTAGCAGTAAGGGTCTTGCCCTGTGCCATATTTATCCCGCATCACGCCGGATCAGCACGATAGATTTTCAGCAATTCTTCACGAGTTGGTCGTGCACTGTGCAAGTCGGCAGGCTTGCTATCGAAGCCTTCAAGCCGGAGGCTGGCAGCATAGTTGGAGCGACGCATCTTGGCGTAGTAAGCCTTTTTGGCTTGTAGTGAGGGAGCAGGCATGAGGGCGTTCTCGGACACTTCAAAGGCCTCAGTGTAGCGAAAAAAAGTGTATTGAGCGTCGGACAAACGCCGTTCCTGCGTGTATGAAAAAGCCGATACGACCAACGATTATCCGTTGAGCGTACCGGCTTTTTTCAGCACCTGAGGAGGCAGCCAACACAATGTATCGGCTGCACTCTATCGGTGCTTATTGACAAGCCTCGCAATCAGGCTCGTCGATGGCGCAGGCCTTCGGCACGGGGGCCGGACCTGCCGGTGCTGCTTCGCTTGGGCGCGGCGCAGCAATGGCCGAGTCGTCCGGGCCGTGGCCACCGCTCGATACCGCGTTGAGCTTGCCGGTGGTGATGGTCGACTTCTCGGTGCTGGTCGCGGCCAGGGCACGGAGGTAGTAAGTGGTTTTCAGACCACGGTACCAGGCCATGCGGTAGGTCACGTCCAGCTTCTTGCCCGAAGCGCCGGCGATGTACAGGTTCAGCGACTGCGCCTGGTCGATCCACTTCTGGCGACGGCTGGCGGCGTCGACGATCCACTTGGTTTCGACTTCGAACGCGGTGGCGTACAGGTCTTTGAGCTCTTGCGGGATACGCTCGATCTGCTGCACGGAACCGTCGTAGTACTTCAGGTCGTTGATCATCACCGAGTCCCACAGGTCGCGGGCCTTGAGGTCGCGGACCAGGTACGGGTTGATCACGGTGAATTCGCCCGACAGGTTCGATTTCACGTACAGGTTCTGATAGGTCGGCTCGATGGACTGCGACACGCCGGTGATGTTGGCGATGGTCGCGGTCGGCGCGATGGCCATGATGTTCGAGTTACGGATACCTTTCTTGACGCGCTCGCGAACTGGCGCCCAGTCGAGGGTTTCTTTCAGATCGACATCGATGTACTTCTGGCCACGGGCTTCGATCAGGATCTGCTGCGAGTCCAGTGGCAGGATGCCCTTGCTCCACAGCGAGCCGTTGAAGGTCTCGTAGGCGCCGCGCTCGTCGGCCAGGTCGCAGGAAGCCTGGATGGCGAAGTAGCTGACCGCTTCCATCGAGGTGTCGGCGAACTGCACGGCAGCATCGGAACCGTAAGCAATGTGTTGCAGGTACAGCGCGTCCTGGAAGCCCATGATGCCCAGGCCGACCGGGCGGTGGCGCAGGTTGGAGTTACGCGCCTGCGGCACGGAGTAGTAGTTGATGTCGATCACGTTGTCGAGCATGCGCACGGCAACGTCTACGGTGCGCTTGAGCTTGGCGGTGTCGAGCTGGCCGTTAACGATGTGGTTCGGCAGGTTGATCGAGCCCAGGTTGCAGACCGCGATCTCGTCCTTGTTGGTGTTCAGGGTGATCTCGGTGCACAGGTTCGAGCTGTGGACCACGCCCACGTGCTGCTGCGGGCTGCGCAGGTTGCACGGGTCTTTGAAGGTCAGCCACGGGTGGCCGGTCTCGAACAGCATCGACAGCATTTTGCGCCACAGGTCTTTGGCCTGGATGGTCTTGAACAGCTTGATCTTGCCAGGGTATTCGGTCAGGGCTTCGTAGTACTCGTAGCGCTCTTCGAAGGCTTTGCCGGTCAGGTCGTGCAGGTCCGGCACTTCCGATGGCGAGAACAGGGTCCACTTGCCGTCGTCGAAGACGCGCTTCATGAACAGGTCAGGGATCCAGTTGGCGGTGTTCATGTCGTGGGTACGACGACGGTCATCACCGGTGTTCTTGCGCAGCTCGATGAACTCTTCGATGTCCATGTGCCAGGTTTCCAGGTAGGCACAGACAGCGCCTTTGCGCTTGCCGCCCTGGTTGACCGCCACGGCGGTGTCGTTGACCACTTTCAGGAACGGCACGACGCCTTGTGACTTGCCGTTGGTGCCCTTGATGTAGGAGCCCAGTGCGCGTACCGGTGTCCAGTCGTTGCCCAGACCACCGGCAAACTTGGACAGCATGGCGTTGTCGTGGATCGCGTGGTAGATGCCCGACAGGTCATCCGGCACGGTGGTCAGGTAGCAGCTCGACAGCTGCGGACGCAGGGTGCCGGCGTTGAACAGGGTCGGGGTCGACGACATGTAGTCGAACGACGACAGCAGGTTGTAGAACTCGATGGCGCGGTCTTCACGCTGCTTCTCTTCGATGGCCAGGCCCATGGCCACGCGCATGAAGAACACCTGCGGCAGTTCGAAACGGATACCGTCCTTGTGGATGAAGTAGCGGTCGTACAGGGTCTGCAGGCCCAGGTAGGTGAACTGCTGGTCACGCTCGTGGTTGATCGCCTTGCCGAGTTTTTCCAGGTCGAAGCCGGCCAGTACCGGGTCGAGCAGCTCGAACTTGATACCGGCGGCAACATAGGCCGGCAGGGCCTTGGCGTACAGGTCGGCCATTTCGTGGTGGGTGGCGCTCTCGGCCACGTCCAGGAAGCTCAGGGCTTCGGCGCGCAGGGTGTCGAGCAGCAGGCGGGCGGTCACGTACGAGTAGTTCGGCTCGCGCTCGACCAGGGTCCGGGCGGTCATTACCAGGGCGGTGTTGACGTCCTTGATGGCCACGCCGTCGTACAGGTTTTTCAGGGTGTCGTTCTGGATCAGGTTGGCGTCGACTTCGGCCAGCCCTTCACAGGCTTCGCTGACGATGGTGTGCAGGCGCGCCATGTCCAGCGGCTCAAGACTGCCATCGGCACGGGTGATGCGGATGCTTGGGTGCGGCTTGACGGCGGTGTCGGCAGCGGCGCGGCCGGCACGTTCCTTGGCGCGCGAATCACGGTAGATCACGTAGTCACGGGCAACTTTCTGCTCGCCGGCACGCATCAGCGCCAGTTCGACCTGATCCTGGATTTCTTCGATGTGGATAGTGCCGCCCGATGGCATGCGACGCTTGAAGGTGGTGGTGACCTGTTCGGTCAGGCGCGCCACGGTGTCGTGGATGCGCGACGACGCGGCGGCGGTGCCGCCTTCAACTGCAAGAAACGCCTTGGTGATGGCCACGGTGATCTTGTCGTCGGTGTAAGGAACGACAGTACCGTTACGCTTGATGACACGCAATTGACCGGGGGCAGTAGCGCTCAGGTCCTGTTGGGCCTGGGCGGGTTGCGGCGCAGCGGTCGGCTGGTTCTCGCGAGTTGTGTCTGTCTGCATGGGGGGCTCCACATTTTTAAGTATGTTCGGGCATTGCTGCCCACCGTGGCCGGCTTTTGGCCGGTTTGAGGAAGGCTGTGCGCGTTCCCCGGCTTTAAATCAAAAAGGCAGCGGGTTGGCACGCTGCCTGGAAATCTCTGGATAGTGCATATTCGATGTTGCAGGACGTGCAGTGCAGCGTGCCGATTACATCGGGCCATTCGCGCGAGCGGTTTGGCTACGGATCCTGCGTTTAGTTCAACTCCACAAATTCAAGTTAAAGGGCTTGAAAACCTGCCTCGAATTGTGTTCACGGTTTTTTGGTCCAAACCCTACATCTAGGGTCTGTCCAGGAAAGGACATACAAGATAATGCGTTTCTAGCCTCAGTTCAACGCACTGCCTGTGGATAAACTTGTGCACAGTTTGTGCATTGCAGGGTGTATAACGCGGTCCAGCCCGCAGCCTCTGTACGTTGAACCGTTGGTCGCTGTTTTTTTTCTGGCTGCGCTGGCGATGGGTGCAATTTTGCGGGCGCGAACCCTATCACAAAAAAACAACTCGGCAAGTCCTCTGGCGCCTCGTCTGCTATCGCCGCCACCGGGCAACTGACGCTGGGGCAAAGCCTGCGGCATTGCTACACTCGCGGCAGTGCTGAGGGAGGTTGCGCATGGCTGATGAATCCTGGCGGGTGCTGATCGTCGAAGACGACCAGCGGCTGGCCGAACTGACCCGTGATTACCTGCAAGCCAATGGCCTTGAGGTCAGCCTTGAGGGCGATGGCGCGCGGGCTGTAGCGCGGATCATCGAGATGCAGCCGGACCTGCTGATTCTCGATCTGATGCTGCCCGGCGAAGACGGCCTGAGCATTTGCGCCAGGGTCCGCCCGTACTATGCCGGGCCGATTCTGATGCTCACCGCACGGACCGATGACAGTGACCAGGTACAAGGGCTGGACACCGGGGCCGATGACTTTGTCTGCAAACCGGTGCACCCGCGGGTGCTGCTGGCGCGGGTCCATGCGCTGTTACGTCGCAGCGAGCCGACGCCGCCAAGTGCCCAGCAGCGGGTGAGTTTCGGCCCGTTGCAGGTCGACAGCGGGTTGCGCGAGGCATCGCTGCATGGCCAGCTCATCGAGTTGACTGCCGCCGAGTTCGACCTGTTGTGGCTGTTGGTCAGCAATGCCGGGCGCATTTTGTCTCGGGAAGAGATTTTCACCGCCCTGCGCGGGGTCGGCTACGACGGCCAGGACCGCTCTATCGATGTACGCATTTCCCGTATCCGCCCGCGGATCGGCGACGATCCTGAACACCCGCGGCTGATCAAGACGGTGCGCAACAAGGGATATCTGTTCGTGGCCGAAGCGGCCCGTCAACTGACCCTGCTGAACCCCGCATGAACGCCATTTTCCTGCGTATCTATGGCGGCATGCTGGGGGTGCTGATTCTGGTGGCGCTGCTTGGCACGTTGTCGCTGCATGTGCTTAACCAGCAGCGCGGCGAGCAATACCGTGAACGCATGGCCCATGGCACCTTCGCTCTGATGGGTGACAATCTGGCGACCATGAACGATCTCCAGCGCCAGCGGGCCCTGGCGATCTGGGAGCGTCTGTTAGGTATTCCGCTGAGCCTGCAGACGCCTGACCAGGCACAACTGGACAGCAGCGCGCGCAGCCGTTTGCTGCGAGGCCAGGTGGTGGTCGAACAGACCGGGCCGCACGCGGCCAAGGTCTATCGCCAACTCAGTGTCAATGAGCCTTTATTGCTGACTGGCGAGGTGCAGCAGATCACCGAGCAGTTGGCGCGAGCCACCCTGTATTTGCTGAGCGATGAACTGGTGCGCGCGCCGGCCGCAGAGCAGCCAGCGCGTTTGCAGGCCTTGAAAGCCGACAAGGGCTTCGGTTTCGATTTGCAACTGTTGCCTCTGGACCTGGCTGACCTGGACGACGATCAGCGCCGGCGCATCTATGAAGGCGATACGGTGATGGCGCTGGGCAAGGGCGGTGATTCGATCCGGGTGCTGTCTGGCATCGTTGACACCCAATGGGTGCTGGAGCTGGGGCCGCTGTACCAGATGCGGCCATACCCGACCGACGTGCTGGTGGGCATTGCACTGTTGGGTTTGTGCTTTATCGGCTTGGTGGTTTATTGGCTGGTGCGCCGCCTGGAGCGCCGGGTGCAGGCGCTGGAGGCTGCCGCCACGCTGATCGCCCAAGGCAGTTTGCAGACCCGCGTGCCCAGCAGCGGCAACGACTCGGTCGGCAGGCTGGCCACGGCGTTCAACAGCATGGCCGAGCATTTGCAGCGCTCCCTGACCATCCAGCGGGAACTGGTGCGTGCCGTGTCGCACGAATTGCGCACACCGGTGGCGCGCCTGCGCTTTGGCCTGGAGATGGTCCAGGATGCCGAAAGCCCCGAAGCGCGACACAAATACATGATCGGCATGGACAACGACATTCAGGACCTCGACAAGCTGGTCGACGAGATGCTGACCTACGCGCGTCTGGAGCAGGGCGCGCCGACCCTGGATTTCCAGCGGGTCGATCTTGAAAGCCTGATCGATCAGGTGATTGCCGAGCTGGCGCCGCTGCGCGCCCAAGTGCGGGTCGCCCGTGGTGTCTGTCGGATCGACCCCGAGGACAGCAATGCCTGGGTCGAGGCCGAACCGCGTTATCTGCGCCGTGCCGTGCAGAACCTGGTGAGCAATGCCATGCGCCATGCCGAGTCGCGGGTCAGCATCAGTTTCCGGGTCGAGGATGGCCGCTGCCGGCTTGACGTCGAGGATGATGGCCCGGGTGTGCCGGAAAGTGCCTGGGAGCGGATCTTTACCCCCTTCATGCGTCTGGACGACAGCCGCACCCGCACCTCAGGCGGTCATGGCCTGGGGTTGTCCATCGTGCGGCGCATTATCAATTGGCATCAGGGGCGGGCCTTGATCGGCCGTAGCGAGCGGTTGGGCGGTGCCTGTTTCAGCCTGGCCTGGCCGCGCGTGCAGACCGCAGAAAAGGTCGAGCCGTGATGCTGCACGTTGCCGCTCAGCTACAGCCGTTCATGCAGCATATCGTGGCCGAGGATGACCAGCGTCCGCTGTTGACGCTGGCTGAACTGCTGCAGCCGCAGCGTCTGGAGGCTCTGCTGTTGAATCTCTATGGCGCGCACTTGATGCCGCAGCAGCGAGATGTGCTGGTCTCGCAGTGGGCCAAGTACGGCTTCATGCTGGTGATCCCGCCGCTGCTGGTGGCCTCGATAACCCAGGACTGGCATTGGCCATTGGGGCTTGAGCGCGTGGCGGTGGCACTTGATGAGCGGGGTATCCCGACCGGGGTGAAGTTTCTTGCCGCAGGTGCTGTGTTAGCAGCGCCGGGTGGTGATCCTTTACAGTGCTTTGCCGACCTGCTGGATGACTTGCTGACCCCGTTGGTCAATGCCCTGAGCGCTTATGGCGGTGTGCCGCGGACGGTGTTGTGGAGCAGCGCCGGGGAAGCTCTGGAACACTGCCTGATTCGTCTTGACGCGCCGCTCGCGGAAAAAGGCTGGCCGCTACTGAGCCAGCGGCTGAAGGCTGACGGGCGTCGCAACCCGTTATACCAGACCATTGTTTATACCCCCCGCCGCCAGCGCCGCAGCTGTTGCCTGAGTCATCGGGTCGAGTGGGTCGGGCGCTGTGAGTATTGCCCGTTGCCGACGGGCTCAAAGCCGCCGTAAACCTTCGTCCTTCACGCCGCCACGGCCACCAGACTCAGCAGATGGTCGTCATGCAGGCAAAATTGCCCCTGCAGCACTGCACCGTGCTGCCATTGTTCCGACAGGTCGCACAGCAGACCGAGACGCACCCGGCCGTCAATCGACCAGTCCAGTACCTGTGCATCTTCGAAGTAGAAGCGTTTGCCAACCAGCGGATACAGCGCCTTGAACAACGCCTCCTTGATCGAAAAGGTCAGGGTCACGCACAGCGCCAGTTGCTCCTCTGGCAACTGTTGCAGACGGGCCAGTTCGTCTGCGGTAAGGATTTCTCCGGCCAGGCGGCTGGCGCGCTCATGGCTGAGCAGGCTTTCTGCATCCAGGCCCAGGCCGCGCCAGTGCGTGCGCGGTGCAACGATGGCCGCTGCCCAGCCGGTGCTGTGGGTGATCGAACCACAGACATCGGCAGGCCAGACCGGTGCGCGGTCCTCGCCGATGGCGGGCACATAGAGACGCCGGTCAAGCTGCTGCAAGGCCTGACGGGCACACAGGCGCCCGGCGAGGAATTCAGCCTGACGCTTGGCCACCGAACGCTGGATGCTGGCCGGTGGCTCGATATTGCACAGTGACCAGTCGCTGGGGGCGAGTTGCTGCGGGTCGAATGATCCGCTAATTAATACCACCCCTGATAGCGTTTCCGGCAGAGGCCAGTGGAGCGTGAGATCAGGACAGCAGGCGGGGAGGGGCGGGTGTCGGGTCATGGTCGTGTGTCGTCGGTTACGGGCGTAGGAGCGGCTTTAGCCGCGAAAGGGTCAGGGCCCATAGCAGCTAAAACCCCGCCAACGGTGTTGGGGCTATCAGCCAAAGATTTTCTTGAAGAATGCCTGCATGTCGGCCCACGAGCTTTGGTCGGCGGCTTTGTTGTAGCCAATGTCCGGCCCGCCATGCTCACCGTGGCTCAGGCGGTCCGCGTCAGGATTGGTGAAGCCGTGTTTGACGCCTTCGATGCTGACGAACTTGTAGTCGGCCTTGGCCGCGTCCATTTCCTGTTTGAAGGCCGCGACCTGTTCGGCGGTGACCATGCTGTCGCTGGCGCCATGTTCCACCAGCATGGGGACTTTGATGCCTGGCTTGGCCGGGCTCTGGGTGGCCAGGGCGCCGTGGAAGCTCACCACGCCCGCCAGCGGTTCGCCACGGCGGGCGGCGTCCAGCACCACCTTGCCGCCGAAGCAGTAGCCAATGGCGGCAATTTTGGCCGGGTTGGTCTGCGGCTGTTTCTTGAGTTGCTCAAGGCCGGCGTCGAAGCGCTTGCTGGAGGCGTCGCTGTCTTTGAGCGCGGCCTGCATGAATGCCAGGGCGTCCTTGGGGTGTTCGGTGTTCTTGCCATCGCCATACATGTCGATGGCCAGCGCGCTGTAGCCCAGTTGCGCCAGGTCGCGGGCGCGGCGCTTGGCATAGTCGTTCAGCCCCCACCATTCGTGGACCACCAGAACGCCTGGGCGCTGGCCGGTGATCGCGTCATCGTAGGCGTAGTAGCCGACCAGTTGCGTACCGTCAGCACTCTGGTAATTGATCTGCTCGGTCTTTACCGCCGCCTGCGCCAGCCCGGCCAGGCCCATCAAGGTCAACGCAATCCAGACACGCATGGGCAATTCCTTTTCTGCAAGAGTGGGGGAGCGCACAGCCTAGCCGATTTGCCCGTTCAGGTCTGTCATGGGTGTGCCGCAGGTGTTCAGTCGGGGTTCAGCGCTGGCCTATTACCGTAGTCGCAGCAAGGTCGTTATGATGCCTGCCATGGAACCGGCGGTTACCGGGTGATCATGACGATCGCCGTTTTTTGTCCTGAGGGTGCAGCCGCATCCGGGAGAGCTGCATGAAGTTGTTGGTGGTCGAGGACGAGGCGCTGTTGCGCCATCACTTGTATACGCGCCTGAGCGAGGCCGGACACGTGGTGGAAGCGGTGGCCAATGCCGAGGAGGCGCTGTATCAGGTCGGGCAATTCAATCATGACCTGGCGATTATCGATCTGGGTCTGCCGGGCCTGGGCGGGCTGGATCTGATTCGTCAGTTGCGCACCCTGGGCAAGGCCTTTCCGATCCTGATCCTCACCGCGCGTGGCAACTGGCAGGACAAGGTCGAAGGCCTGGCTGCCGGCGCCGATGATTACGTGGTCAAGCCCTTCCAGTTCGAAGAGCTGGAGGCACGGCTCAATGCCCTGTTGCGACGCTCCAGCGGTTTTATCCAGTCGACCATCACCGCCGGCCCCTTGCTGCTTGACCTCAACCGCAAGCAGGCCACCCTGCAAGAGCAGCCGCTGGCGCTGACGGCCTACGAATACCGCATCCTGGAATACCTGATGCTCCATCACCAGCAGGTGGTGCCCAAAGAGCGTTTGATGGAGCAGCTGTACCCTGACGATGATGAGCGCGATCCGAACGTGATCGAAGTGCTGGTCGGCCGCCTGCGCCGCAAGCTCGACACCGCCGCCGCGTTCAAACCCATCGAAACCGTGCGCGGCATGGGCTATCTGTTCACTGAGCGCTGCACATGATCCGTTCGCTGCGCCTGCGCTTGATGCTGGGGGCAGCGACCCTCGCGGTCATCTTCATGCTGTTGATGCTGCCGGCACTGCAAAGCGCCTTTAGCCTGGCGCTGCGTGGCGCCATCGAGCAGCGCCTGGCTGCCGATGTGACCACCATGATTTCCGCCGCGCGGGTCGAGAGCGGCGGTTTGATGATGCCTTCTTTATTGCCGGGCGAGCAGTTCAACCTGCCGGGCAGCCGTCTGCACGGCTATATCTTCAACCGTCAGGGCCAACTGGTCTGGCGTTCGCTGGCCAGTGAGGGCGAAGATCTCGATTACCGCCCTGAATATGACGGCCTGGGCAGCAAGTTCAACCGGATCAAGACCGACAACGGCAACGAGTTTTTCGTCTACGACGTGGAAATCCGTCTGTTGGGCGGGCGTAATGCGGCGTTCAGCATCGTCGCCGTGCAGCCGTTGCACGGCTACCAGGAAACCGTTGGCCAATTGCGCAAAAAGCTTTATCTGGGCTTCGGTGGCGCCCTGATCGTACTGCTTGGCCTGCTGTGGCTGGGCCTGACCTGGGGCCTGAAGGCGCTCAAAGGCGTCAGCCGCGAGCTTGACCAGGTGGAAGCCGGCGAGCGGGAAAGCCTCAGCGAGAACCACCCCAGTGAACTGCTGCGCCTGACCGGCTCGCTCAACCGCCTGTTACGCAGCGAGCGTGAACAGCGGATTCGTTATCGCGACTCGCTGGGTGATCTGGCCCATAGCCTCAAAACACCGTTGACCGTCTTGCAGGGCGTCAGCGAAACCATTGCCAAGCGCCCGCAAGACCTTGAGCAGGCGCGGGTGCTGCAAACCCAGATCGAACGCATGAGCCAGCAGATCGGCTACCAGTTGCAGCGTGCCAGCCTGCGCAAGAGCGGTCTGGTCCGGCATTACGTCGCACTGCGGCCGGTGGTCGAGAGCCTGTGCAACACCTTGCAGAAGGTTTACCGCGACAAAACGGTCAATGTCACCTTGCACTTGCCGGAGCGCTGCCAGGTGCCCATGGAAGAGGCTGCCCTGATGGAGCTGCTCGGCAACCTGCTGGAGAACGCCTACCGGCTGTGCCTGGGCGAGGTGCGTATCAGTTTCATGGCGCTGGAGTCTGGCGACGAACTGTGTGTTGAAGATGACGGCCCCGGTGTGCCAGCCAGCCAGCGCGCGCGCATTCTGCAGCGCGGCGAGCGCCTGGACCGGCAGAACCCCGGGCAGGGCATTGGTCTTGCGGTGGTCAAGGACATCATCGAAAGCTACAGCGCACAATTGACCCTGGATGAGTCGCCGTTGGGCGGTGCGCTGTTTCGCATTCACTTCACCGCCGAGTGACTGGCGTATTTCCGCCAACGCTGGCATGGCAGGCCCACCGGCACTGGCCGCTCTGGCAGGCCGCGCCACAGGCAGATTGCGCTTGTCGGCCAGCAGGGCGCTGACGGGCGTGCAGCGCTAAAGCGTGCTGCTCAGGGCGCAGGCGGATACCCGCCACTGTTAAGCCGCTAACCTCTAAAACAGGCGGAAATCCGCCACCCATTTTTCTCAAGAGCATCTAGTGTCAATGCTGAGCGCCTTGTCTGGCGCGGGTTCTGCGGTAAATAACCGAACGTGGCACGGCCATTGCTATACAACCGGCAGAGGCCTGCTACGCGCAGCTCGACACAACAAATCCCTCCAGTGCAGGAGGGTTAGCGCTTTATAGGCAACACGCGCACCGGATAGTGCCGTGAAGCCCTTGAGGATAACTACAATGACGACTCGTCAGCCTATCTACAAAACCCTGTACTTCCAGGTCATCGTGGCCATCGTGATCGGTATCCTGATCGGTCACTTCTACCCGCAGACCGGCGAAGCCTTGAAGCCGCTGGGTGATGGCTTCATCAAACTGATCAAGATGGTCATCGCGCCCATCATCTTCTGTACTGTAGTGAGCGGCATCGCCGGCATGCAGAACATGAAGTCGATCGGCAAGACCGGCGGTTACGCGCTGCTGTATTTCGAAATCGTTTCGACCCTGGCCCTGATCATCGGCCTGGTCGTCGTCAACGTGGTCAAACCGGGCGTTGGCATGAACATCGACCCGACCACTCTGGACGCTTCCAAGATCGCCGCCTATGTAACGGCGAGTAAGGACCAGAGCATCGTTGGTTTCATCCTCAACGTGATTCCGAACACCATCGTCGGCGCCTTCGCCAACGGCGACATCCTGCAAGTGCTGATGTTCTCGGTGATCTTCGGTTTCGCCCTGCATCGCCTGGGTGCTTACGGTCGTCCGGTACTGGACTTCATCGATCGCTTCGCACACGTGATGTTCAACATCATCAACATGATCATGAAGCTGGCGCCTATCGGTGCGTTCGGTGCCATGGCCTTCACCATCGGTAAATACGGTGTCGGTACCCTGGTCCAGCTCGGTCAGCTGATGCTGTGCTTCTACATCACCTGCTTCCTGTTCGTGATGCTGGTCCTGGGCGGCATCTGCCGTGCCCACGGTTTCACCATCTCCAGGGTGATTCGCTACATCCGTGAAGAGCTGCTGATCGTACTGGGTACTTCCTCGTCGGAATCGGCCCTGCCACGCATGCTGATCAAGATGGAGCGCCTGGGTGCACAGAAGTCGGTCGTGGGTCTGGTTATCCCGACTGGCTACTCGTTCAACCTGGACGGCACCTCGATCTACCTGACCATGGCTGCTGTGTTCATCGCTCAGGCGACCAACACCGAAATGGACATCACCCACCAGATCACCCTGCTGCTGGTGCTGCTGCTGTCCTCCAAAGGTGCTGCTGGCGTGACCGGTAGTGGCTTCATCGTGTTGGCTGCAACCCTGTCGGCCGTAGGCCACCTGCCGGTTGCCGGTCTGGCGCTGATCCTGGGTATCGACCGCTTCATGTCCGAAGCCCGCGCCCTGACCAACCTGGTGGGTAACGCGGTTGCCACTCTGGTTGTTGCCAAGTGGGTCGGCGAGCTGGACAACGACAAACTGCAATCCGAGCTGGCCTCGGGCGGTTCGGCAATCATCGAAACCCGTCATGAAGATGACCTGGGTGTCGCTGAAGGCCCGGCTCCGGTGAGCACCACCAAGCCAACCGTCTGATCATCGATCGGACCTGAAAAAGCCCATCTTCGGATGGGCTTTTTCGTTGCTGGCGGTTCTATTCAATGCGGGTCTCGCCGCTGAACACCAGAGTCTGACGACAGCGGCGGCACAGGTAGCGGCGGCCCTGGACCACCATGCGGTGGCGCTGGGCGGTGAAGGCAAAATCGCTCTGCGGGCATGGGCAGCGGTAGATGTAACGGGTCACTTGCCGCCGCTCCACGGCATAGGTATGGCAGCGGTTGGGCGGTAGCTCATACACGCCGCGCATGATCAGTTGCCATTCCTCCCCGTGGGGCTGGATCTTGCTGCCAAACAACTGATGAGCGATCAGGTGAGCCACTTCATGAGGGACGGTCTGGCGCAGGAAGTCTTCGCGGTTTTCCTGGTACAGCTGAGGGTTGAAGCGCAGCAGGTTTTCCTGCAGATGGGCAACCCCGGCCTTCTGCCCGCGCAGCTTGAAACTCACCAAGGGGCGCTTGAACGGACGTTTGAAAAAGGCTTCGGCTTTTTGATAACAGGCTTCTACGTGGGACTTCAGTAGCTCGGGCATGCGTGACGACTCTCCAGTGGCGCCCAGTATGCCGCAAGGCGGGCGCCGACTGAAAATCCCGACACTGGCTACTCGTCGGGAGGGTTACGCTGACTGTCAGGTCGTATATTGCGGCCCGGCGCCCAGCCCCCAGAGCACCACGGTAAAGGCCATGATCGCCACCAGCACCACCAGGCCTACCGACAGGATGGAACTGGAAAACATGAAGCCCTCTTCGGCCGAGACGTTCATGAACGTTGGCAGGCCGCTGTACAGCAGATACACCGTGTAGCTGATCGCTGCAGTGCCCACTATCAGTCCCAGCCACAGGTGCGGATAAAGCGCTGCCACGCCGCCAATGAACAGCGGTGTCGCGGTGTAGGTGGCAAACGCGATACAGCGCGCCAGGCTCGGGTCGGCATCATAGGTACGAGCCATCCAGTGGATGAAACCGCCCATGATCGCCACGCCGGCCAACAGGGTCAGGTAAGACATCATTGCCATGCCCAAGGCGCTGGCCTGAGTGAGCATGACCGGCGCACGCTCGCCGATCGTCCAGCCGACCTGCGTGGTGCCGATATAGGCGCATAACGGTGGGATCACCGCCAATAGCAGGGTGTGAGTGAGATAGATATGACGAATGCTTTCGTCTTCTGTGCGGATTTGTTGCCACTCACGCTCCGGATGGGTGAACAGACCCCAGACATGATTGATCACGGTGTCCTCCTCGCAGTTAGCGCCTGCAGTGGCATGGCGCCGCCAACCACCTGATTCAGGCCTCACATTAAAAGTATAGAAGTGCCGCACAGCCGGTGCGCTGCTGCTTAGAGCGATTGGTGATCTGCAACACGTCGTTAATGCCATGCATGGAGGTTCAATGATGCTGACGATGTGCGTAAAATGTCGGCCCTTTCGGCGGTCTTGCGCGACATTTTCCTTGTTCAGGCCCCTTTGTAGAAACCTTGCCAGCGGAAACCACCAGCATCATGGGCACTCTTTCAGTCAATCAGAACAAACTGCAGAAACGCCTGCGTCGGCTGGCCGGCGAGGCTGTCAGCGATTACAACATGATCGAGGACGGCGACAAGGTCATGGTCTGTCTGTCCGGCGGCAAGGACAGCTACACCATGCTCGACGTGCTGATGCACCTGCAGAAGGTGGCGCCGATCAAGTTCGATATCGTCGCGGTGAACATGGACCAGAAGCAGCCCGGCTTTCCCGAGCATGTGTTGCCGGCTTATCTGGAAACCCTGGGCATCGAGTATCACATTGTCGAGAAAGACACCTACTCGGTGGTCAAGGAACTGGTGCCGGAGGGCAAAACCACCTGCTCGCTGTGCTCGCGCCTGCGTCGCGGCACGCTGTACACCTTTGCCGATGAAATCGGCGCGACCAAGATGGCCTTGGGGCATCACCGCGACGACATCGTCGAGACGTTCTTCCTCAACATGTTCTTCAACGCCTCGCTCAAGGCCATGCCGCCCAAGCTGCGCTCCGACGACGGCCGTAATGTGGTGATCCGCCCTCTGGCTTACTGCCATGAGAAGGACATCCAGGCCTATTCGAACTTCAAGGGCTTCCCGATCATCCCGTGCAACCTGTGTGGTTCTCAGGAAAACCTGCAACGCCAGGTGGTCAAGGACATGCTTCAGGATTGGGAGCGCAAGACCCCGGGCCGGGTCGAGAACATCTTCCGTGCCCTGCAGAACGTTCAGCCTTCGCAACTGGCCGACCGCAACCTGTTCGACTTCAGCAGCCTGCGCATGGACGAAAGCGCGGCGTCGCGCTTCGTCAATGTGGTCAATCTCTGAGCCGACTCAGTGGTTGACGGTATAGGCCAGCATCGCTGACAACTGACACAGTGGCCGGCCACTCTCGGCCTGCCACTGGTTGAATGCGGCCTGGACAATGGCCATGTCGCGTTTGCTGGACGGCACCTTGTCGACAATGTCCTGCGCATTGAGGGCAGCGACCACATCGTTGCTCGGCACGAAGGTGTCCTTGCCGATCATGCGCAGAAAGCGCGGCGCCGACAAACCGCCCATCTGGCTGCCATGCTTGCTCAGGTACTGCCACAGCCCGGTAATGTCCTCCACCGGCCACTGGGCGATAAAGTTGCCGAAGCTGCCGTGCTCTTGAGCGATATCCAGTACCAATTGGGCATTGCGTGGCACGCTTTTGAGCTTGCCGAGGTGGCGAATGATGCGTGTGTCCTGCATCAGCCGCTCCAGATGGTCGGCGCCCATCAGCACCACCTTTTCCGGGTCAAAACCGAAAAACACCTGCTCAAAGGCCGGCCACTTGGCATCGACCAGGCTGTGCTTGAGCCCGGCGCGAAACACCCGCAGGGCCAGGGTCGACAGGTAGCGGTCATCGCCGATGGCCTTTAATTGCTCTGGCGTTCTGGGCTGCGGCAATTGCGCCTCAAGCGCCTTGGCCGAGCCAAAGCGGTTCAGGCAATACTCATGGAGCCATTTGTAGTCTTGCATTCGAACTCCAGGCTTATAGATTTGCGGGTTTGGCCTTCTACGCCGCGCCCAGCAACGACGCGGTCCGCGCCAGACGTTGGCCCAGGGCGCGGCACAGTTCGATCTCGTGTTTGTCCAGCGGACGTTTGCCGTCGGGGCCGGCGTGATGGCTGGCGCCGTACGGTGTGCCGCCACCGGCGGTTTCCAGCAGCGCCGACTCGCTGTAGGGCAGGCCGGTGATCAGCATGCCGTGGTGCAGCAGCGGCAGCAGCATCGACATCAAAGTGGTTTCCTGGCCGCCGTGCAGGCTGGCGGTGGAGGTAAACACACTGGCGGGTTTGCCGACCAGCGCACCGGTCAGCCACAGATTGCTGGTGCCGTCGAGAAAGTACTTGAGCGGCGCAGCCATGTTGCCGAAGCGCGTCGGGCTGCCGAGGGCCAGGCCTGCGCACTGTTTGAGATCGTCCAGAGTGGCATAAGGCGCGCCGCTTTCCGGGATATCCGGGGCGCTGGCTTCGCAGTCGGCCGACACCGCCGGTACGGTGCGCAGCCGTGCTTCCAGGCCGCCCATCTCGATACCGCGGGCAATTTGCCGGGCCATCTCGCTGGTCGAACCATTACGGCTGTAGAACAACACCAGAATGTAAGGTGCACTCACGGCAGCAACTCCAGCAGCTTTTCGGTGGGGCGACCAATTGCCGCACGATCACCGGCGACCAGAATCGGTCGTTCGATCAATTTCGGGTGGCTGGCCATGGCGCCAATCAACTGCTCATCGCTCAACGCCGGGTCGGCCAGGTTCAGCTCCTTGTATTCGTCTTCACCGCTGCGCAGCAGCTGGCGCGGGGCGATTCCCAGCTTGCCGAGCAGGTCGCGCAACTGCGCTGCATCGGGCGGGGTTTGCAAATAAAGGACTACTTCAGGAGTCAGGCCGCGGGCTTGCAGCAGCTCCAGCGCCGCGCGGGATTTTGAGCAACGCGGGTTGTGATAAAGCTTCAGATCAGTCATTTGCGGGTCGCATCTTGTAGAGTGTGGCGCGTATTCTAACTGCGCGGTGTGCTGGATCGACATATACAGTGCCGATTGCACGCATCAAGTGTCATATGAGTTTGGTTTGACGAAAGAAGGAAAGTTTCGATGGCAAGGCGATTAGTGGCAACGTTGGCACTGCTCGGCAGTATCTTGCTCAGTGGTTGTGGTGTGGACCTGGGCACTGACCAGAATGGTCAGAAAGTGACCAGTGAGCGCATCGACAAGCACTGGCTGGTGATCAATTACTGGGCTGAATGGTGCGGGCCGTGTCGGGTCGAAATCCCGGAACTGAACCACCTGGCCGAACAGCTCAAGGACCAGAAGGTCACCGTATTGGGGGTCAACTTCGACAACCTGCAAGGCGATGAGCTGAAAAAGGCTTCCGATGCATTGGGCATCAAATTCACCGTGCTGGCTCGGGACCCGGCCGAGCGCTATGAATTCCCGCCTGCCGAAGCCCTGCCGGTGACCTACATCATCGATGACAAAGGCAAACTGCGTGAGCAGTTGCTGGGCGAACAGACCGCCGCCGGCCTGACCGCCAGACTCAAGGCGCTGCGCGGCGAGGGCTGACGCTGCTGCGCGGTTATTCTTGCCAGAACCGCAGCGGTTTGCCCTCTGCCGGCCACAACCGCAACTGGTTGATCGGCGAGATATCCCAGCGCTGCACTTTGGGCAAGGTTTCGAGAAAGCGCTGTTCCTGCTCCATCAGCGCTTCGACGCACAGTTTGCGAGTCTTGCCGATCCGCTCGAAGCTGATCAGTTGGCCTTGCAGCGTGTAGGCGGCGAACCAGTGGTTGCAACCGGCGTTGCCATACGCCCGACCGTCAGCGCCCAGGGTCATGGTCATGCGGCTGCGATCAACCAGCGGGCGCTCGCCGATCCACTCCAGCACGTAACTCTGCTCCTGCTGAATCAGCACTGGCTCACTGGCACAGCCGGTCAGCAGCAAGGCACCGATCAGGCTTGCTAACCCTCGGCGTTTCATGCCGGCTGGGCCTGGCATTTACGGCAGGTGTGTTTGTCGCCGTCAGTCTTCCAGCCCAGTTCGGCGATGCGCGCAACGGCCGCCGGTTTCTGAGCCTTGGTGCCCAGTTTGCTTTCCACCGAAAACTCGAACTTCAGCTCGCTGTTGCAGCTGTCGCAATGCACCGCCCACTCATGGATCGCCAGTTCGTCGAACACTGGACCGTTGGCCACCGCGACCCACTGGCCGGGCGGGTTGATCAGGTGGCGGACCTTTTCCACTGTCAGGCGCATGTACAGGCTCTTGCTGCCTTTAAGGGTGACCAGCAGTTGGTCGTCGCCTTGAATCGAACCACCGTTGCCGGTGACCTGATAGCGGCCGGGTGCCAGAGTGCGGCACTCGGTGAGGGTGTGTTGCGGGTTGAGCATGCTGTAGCGAAAATCGTGTTCGGCCATGAGTCCTCCAAAATGCCCGCTATGGTATCAGGCTAAGCGCGTGCGCTCACGCGGTGACTCGCGCTTCGGTCGCCAGGCGGGCAATGGCTTTGTCAAGGTCGTCCAGAGCGTCGCTGGCCTGCGGGGCATTTTGCTTGAGCAGGGTCTCTGCCCGCTGGCAGGCGGCGCGTAGCTGCGGCACACCGCAGTAACGGGTCGCACCATGCAGCCTGTGGATGCGCTCGATCATCGCCTGGATATCGGCAGCGCTGCGGGCCGTGCGAATCGCTTCGCGATCGGCGTCCAGCGAGGCCAGCAACATGGCCAGCATGTCGGCGGCCAGGTCAGCTTTGCCGGCCGCCAGGCGCAGGCCTTCTTCCGGGTCCAGAACCAGCGGCCCGACATGACTCTGCTCGGCGTCCAGTGGCGACTCCGGCACCGGCGTACGCAGCGCCAGACCGGTCCACTTGAGCACCACTTGAGCCAGTTGCCGCTCGCTGATCGGCTTGGTCAGGTAGTCGTCCATACCGCTTTGCAGCAACGAGCGTTTCTCGTTGGCCATGGCGTGGGCGGTTAGGGCCACAATCGGCATCGGGCTGTTCTGCCGCTCTTCTTCCCAGTCACGAATTGTCTCGGTGGCCTGGCGACCATCCATGCCGGGCATCTGCACGTCCATCAGCACCAGGTCGAAGCTCTGTTCCTGCACGGCCTGGACGGCGGCGTAGCCACTGTCCACCGCCACCACCTTGGCGCCCATGTCTTCCAGCAGGGTCTGTACCAGTAACAGGTTGGCAGGGTTATCGTCCACACAGAGGATGCGGGGTGCCCGGCTGGGCAACTGAATACTGTTTTCAGTACGGATTGCGCGCGGGGCAATCAACTCTGACAGCCCGCGACGCAGCTTGCGGTCACAGGCAGGCTTGGCCTGCAACTGGGTATATACATCCGGGACTGACTGCTGGAACAGCAGCTGCTCGGTGGTCGGGCACAGCACCAGCACCTTGCAGTCGAGGTTTTCCAGCTCCCAGATTGACTGGCGCAGACGTTCCGGAGGCATCTCGTAGCTGGTCACGCCGATCACTGCCAGTTCAATGCGCGCTGGCGTTTCATGGGCGACCGTCACACCGTTGATCAGGCTTTCCAGGTTCTTGAACAGCAGTGGCTCCAGGCCGCAATCCTCTAGCTGATGCTCCAGTGCCTGACGCGCCAGCTCATGGTGTTCCAGAACCGCCACCCGCACGCCTTGCAGCGGTTGCGGCATCGGGTCTTCGGAGTCGTCGCGGGCCTTGGGCAGTTTCAGGCTGATCCAGAACTCCGAGCCGACGCCAGGGGTGCTGTCTACCCCGATCTCGCCGCCCATCTGCTCGATCAGGCGTTTTGAAATCACCAGCCCCAGACCGGTGCCGCCTGGCTGGCGCGACAGCGAATTGTCGGCCTGGCTGAAGGCCTGGAACAGCGCGCGCAGGTCCTGGCTGGACAGCCCGACTCCGGTGTCCTGGACGCTGATGCGCAGTTGCGCGCTGTCTTCGGTCTCTTCCTCGACCATGGCGCGGGCAACAATGGTGCCTTCGCGGGTGAACTTGATCGCGTTGCTCACCAGGTTGGTGAGAATCTGTTTGAGGCGCAGCGGGTCGCCGATCAGGGCCGCCGGCGTGTCGCGGTACACCAGGCTGACCAGTTCCAGCTGCTTGGCATGCGCCGCCGGAGCGAGAATGGTCAAGGTGTCTTGCAACAGGTCGCGCAGGTTGAAGGCGATGGTGTCGAGGACCAGCTTGCCGGCCTCGATCTTGGAGAAGTCGAGAATCTCGTTGATGATGCTCAACAGGCTGTCGGCGGACTTTTCGATGGTGTTGAGGTAGTCGATCTGGCGTGGCGTCAGTTCGCTTTTCTGCAATAGATGTGTAAAACCGACGATGCCATTGAGCGGCGTACGGATTTCATGGCTCATGTTGGCCAGAAACTCCGACTTGATGCGGCTTGCCTCCAGCGCCTCTTTGCGCGCCAGGTCCAGTTCGATGTTTTGAATCTCGATGGTTTCGAGGTTCAGGCGCACGTCTTCGGTCGCCTGATCGATGCTCTGCTGCAGTTCTTCGCGGGCATTTTGCAGCGTCGAGGCCATGCGGTTGATGCCCGACGCCAGTTCGTCGAGCTCATGGCTGCCCAGTGGCGGCAGGCGGGTTTCCAGATGACCTTCCTTGAGCAGGCTGACCGCATGCTTGATGCGCCCCAGCGGCTGGTTGATGCTGCGGCTCATGCGCAGCGCCAGTGCGGCGGTGACGCCCAGCCCGAGGAGGATCAGCAGCAGGCTGGCGAACAGGCTGCGATAGCCGCGCAACAGCGTGCCGTTATGGGAAATCTCCAATTCGACCCAGCCCAGCAGACGGTCGGCCTCTTCAGGGATGACAGCGCTGGTCAGATGCCGCTGGTTGCCGAACACCGGCAATAGATAGCGGGTGGCATCGCTGCCGGTGCGATTGAGCAATTGGGTGCCCTGACCGGTGGGCGCGGGATTGATCATGCTCGGGCCGGCATGCGCCAGTGCATTACGATCGGCATCCAGGAACGTCACCGAGCGCACGTCGTCTTCTTCCAGCGACTGGGTGGCGATGCGGCTGAGAATGGCTTTGTCTTTATGCCCCAGCGCGGTAGCGGCCAGCGGTACCAGTTGGCGGGTGATCATTTCGCCGCGCACCAGTAGCTGGCTTTGCAGCTCGTACAACTGCATCCATGTGAAATAGCCGCCCAGCACCACAGCCATCAGGCTGGTGGGCAAAATGGTCAACAGCAGAACCCGGCTCTTGATACCCAGCTTGGTCAGCACACACGCTCTCCTGCAACCCGGAAGGTGTCCCGGAAGGTCCTTTATTTGTCACCCCTGAACAGTGACACACCAGTGTAGCCATTGGCTGCCAGACATATTACATCCTTAACTGCCTGCGGCGGCGCACGGCGTCACCATCCCCGGTGGCAGGGGCAATCAGCCGCCCGTTGGTCATTGTGGAGCGGCCTTGGCATTATTGACAGGCTTGGCGCGAGCGCAACGGGCTGGGCAGCCGCACGCCAGCAGCGCAGCCCGCCAGGCAAGGGGTGCCGGCAAGTCTCTTATTCTTTTTGGTGATAAATGCCTCACTTTGCGTGATATGGGCTTTGGGCGTTTGCCGGTATGATAGGCGCCCCCGCAGACTGGATTGCGAATACGCCATGACCCTGCAGTATCAAACCATTGCCGATTGCGTCGGCAACACACCGCTGGTGCGCCTGCAGCGCCTCGGCGGTGACACCAGCAATACCCTCCTGTTGAAACTTGAAGGTAACAACCCCGCAGGTTCGGTCAAAGACCGTCCGGCGCTGTCGATGATCACCCGCGCCGAGTTGCGCGGGCAGATCCAGCCCGGCGATACCCTGATCGAAGCCACCTCCGGCAACACCGGCATTGCCCTGGCCATGGCGGCGGCCATCAAGGGGTACCGCATGATCCTGATCATGCCCGACAACTCCAGTGCCGAGCGCAAGGTCGCGATGACGGCCTATGGCGCCGAGCTGATTCTGGTCAGCAAGGAAGAGGGCATGGAAGGTGCCCGCGACCTGGCCGAGCGCATGCAGGCCGAAGGTCGTGGCAAGGTGCTGGACCAGTTCGCCAACGGTGACAACCCCGAGGCGCACTACACCGGCACCGGCCCGGAAATCTGGCGGCAGACCGGCGGCACCATCACCCACTTTGTCAGCTCGATGGGCACCACCGGCACCATCATGGGTAACTCGCGCTACCTCAAGGAGCAGAACCCCAACGTGCAGATCGTCGGCCTGCAGCCGATGGAAGGCGCAGCCATTCCGGGGATCCGTCGCTGGCCCGAAGAGTACCTGCCCAGCATCTATCAGGCTTCCCGGGTCGATCAGATCATCGACATGGGGCAGGCTGAGGCCGAAGACGTCATGCGTCGCCTGGCCCGTGAAGAAGGCATCTTCTGCGGCGTGTCGTCCGGTGGTGCAGTGGCCGGGATGTTGCGCCTGTCCCGCGAGCTGGAAAACGCCGTGATCGTCGCCATTATCTGTGACCGTGGCGACCGTTACCTGTCGACCGGCGTTTACGACGCACCCAACTGATGGCCAAACAGCAACGAGGGCTGCGTTTCCAGCCCGCCGGTGGCGTTAAAAGCGCGCAGATTCCGGTCGGCAAGAAGCAGCGCCTGGTCATTGAGCGACTGTCCAGCGACGGTCGTGGCATTGCTTTCGCTGACGGCAAGACCTGGTTTGTGGCCGGCAGTCTGGCCGGTGAAGAAGTCGACACGCGGGTCCTCAACGCCCGCGGTAAGGTGGTCGAGGCCCGTACCGAGCGGGTGGTGCGGGCCAGCGAGACACGACGTGCTGCCGCTTGCGAGTATTTCGGTCGCTGTGGCGGCTGCAGCGTGCAGCACATGCCCCACGATCAGCAATTGGCATTCAAGCAGGAAATGCTCGCAGAGCAACTGCAGCGGGTGGCCCAGGTTGCGCCGGAGCAGTGGGCGCCGCCGTTGGTCGGCAGCGAGCTGGCCTACCGGCGCCGGGCCCGGGTCGCGGTGCGCTGGGACAACAAGGCGCGCCAGCTGGAGGTCGGCTTCCGCGCTGCGGCGAGCCAGGACATCGTCAATGTGCGCCATTGCCCGGTGCTGGTCGAAGAACTCCAGCCGCTGATGGCCAGCCTGCCTGAGTTGCTGGGGCGGCTAGCCAAGCCCCAGGCATTGGGGCATGTCGAGCTGTTCAGTGGTACGGCCCTGGCACTGCTGGTCCGGCATGTCGCGCCACTCGCTGCTACCGATCTGGCCATACTGGGTGAATTCTGTGATCAACAGGGCGTGCAGCTCTGGCTGCACGGCGATGGCGAGCCGTATCCGCTCGACCCGCAGCAGACCCTGGGCTATCGCCTCGAACCCTGGGATATGCAACTGGCCTGGCGGCCGGGAGATTTCATTCAGGTCAACGCGGCGGTCAACACCGCGATGATCGACCAGGCCCTGCAATGGCTGGCGCCCGAGCCGAGCGAGCGGGTCATGGACCTGTTCTGTGGCCTGGGCAATTTCGCCTTGCCGCTGGCTGCACAAGCCCGCGAGGTGGTGGCGGTCGAAGGTGTCCAGGTGATGGTCGATCGCGCCGCACTCAATGCCCGCGACAACGGGCTGCAGAACGTGAAATTTTTCCAGGCTGATCTTTCTCAGCCTTTGACGCAGGCAAGCTGGTCTGTAAAAGGATTTTCTGCGGTACTCTTGGACCCACCACGCGACGGTGCCTTTGAAGTGGTGCGCCAGATCGGCAAGTCGGGGGCCCGGCGGTTGCTGTATGTGTCCTGCAACCCCGCCACCCTGGCCCGTGACGCGCAAGAATTGATCAAACAGGGTTACCGCTTGAAACGAGCCGGAATTCTCGACATGTTTCCTCAAACGGCGCATGTCGAAGCGATGGCGTTATTTGAAATGAAAGAATGAGTGAGTGGACGCCGGTTCATTGGATCGAACCGGTGCCACAGGGAATCTCGTTTAATTCAGACTGGCCCGTGAATGCTGTTGCTTGCTGGCCCGGCAAGTGGCATTCGCTTTAAAAGGCCGGCGACTTTCGGCGCCATTCATCGCGCCGTAGGGAAGGTAAGCAGCATGGTACAGGTGAGAGCACACCAGCCGGTCAACACCGACGGCAGTATCAATCTCGACGCATGGCTCGACCATATTGTCAGTGTCGATCTGATTCTGGATCGCCAGGCCATGAAAGAAGCCTGCGAATTCGCAAGGCTGGCAGAAGAGCAGAACAACCCCACCCATAAAGACGACTGGGCCGACGGCACCTCCAGTTTTCAGACCGGTCTTGAAATTGCCGAGATCCTCGCCGACCTCAAGCTCGATCAGGACTCGCTGATTGCGGCGGTCATTTATCGTGGCGTACGCGAGGGGCTGATTCCCCTCGCGCAGGTCGAAGAACGCTTCGGCGCCACCGTGGCCAAACTGATCGAAGGCGTTCAGCGCATGGCTGCGATCAGTGCCAGCTTCAGCCCGCGCCAGTCGCTGGTGCTGGGCAGCCAGACGCAGGTCGAGAACCTGCGCCGCATGCTGGTGGCAATGGTCGATGACGTGCGCGTGGCGCTGATCAAGCTGGCCGAGCGTACCTGCGCGATTCGTGCGGTAAAAAATGCCGACGAAGAAAAGCGCAACCGCGTTGCCCGGGAAGTCTTCGACATCTATGCCCCGTTGGCCCATCGGCTGGGTATCGGGCATATCAAGTGGGAGCTCGAAGATCTCTCGTTCCGCTATCTGGAGCCTGATCAGTACAAACAGATCGCCAAGCTGCTGCATGAGCGGCGGCTGGACCGTGAGCGCTTCATCAGCGATGTGATGACCCAGCTCGACAACGAGCTGCAGGCCACCGGGGTCAAGGCCGATATCAGCGGCCGGGCGAAACACATCTACTCGATCTGGCGCAAGATGCAGCGCAAAGGCCTGGCGTTCAGCCAGATCTACGACGTGCGTGCCGTGCGGGTGCTGGTTCCGGAAATGCGCGACTGCTACACCGCGCTGGGTATCGTCCACACTCTGTGGCGGCATATTCCCAAGGAGTTTGACGACTATATCGCCAACCCCAAGGAGAACGGCTACCGCTCGCTGCACACTGCCGTGATCGGCCCGGAAGGCAAGGTCCTGGAAGTGCAGATCCGCACCCACGCCATGCACGAAGAGGCCGAGCTGGGCGTGTGTGCCCACTGGCGCTACAAGGGCACCGACGTCAAATCCAGCTCCAACCACTACGAAGAGAAGATCTCCTGGCTGCGTCAGGTGCTGGAGTGGCACGAAGAACTGGGTGACATCGGTGGGCTGGCCGAACAGCTGCGGGTCGATATCGAGCCGGACCGGGTCTATGTGTTCACCCCGGACGGTCATGCCATCGACCTGCCCAAGGGCGCGACACCGCTGGATTTCGCTTATCGGGTGCACACCGAGATTGGCCACAACTGCCGCGGTGCGAAGATCAACGGGCGGATCGTACCGCTCAACTACAGCCTGCAGACCGGTGAGCAGGTCGAGATCATCACCAGCAAGAATGGCATCCCCAGCCGAGACTGGCTCAATGCCAACCTCGGTTACATCACCACCTCACGGGCACGGGCCAAGATCGTCCACTGGTTCAAGCTGCAGGCTCGCGACCAGAACGTCGCCGCTGGCCGCACCTTGCTGGAGCGCGAACTGGCGCGCATGGCGTTGCAGCAGGTCGACTTCGAGAAGCTGGCCGACAAGGCCAATTACAAGACCGGCGAAGACATGTTCGCGGCACTGGGTGCCGGTGACCTGCGTCTGACCCAGCTGGTCAACCTGGCGCAGCAGCAAGTCGAGCCGGAGCGGGTCGACGAGGTCGAGCTGATTCCGCGCAAGGCGACCGGTTACAAGCCGGGCAAGCGTGGCGATATCCAGATCCAGGGCGTCGGTAACCTGTTGACCCAGATTGCCGGCTGCTGCCAGCCAGTGCCGGGCGATGCGATTGTCGGCTATATCACTCAGGGGCGTGGCGTGACCATTCACCGGCAGGATTGCGCCTCGGTGTTGCAACTGGGCGGCAAGGAGCCGGAGCGGATCATCCAGGTCAGTTGGGGGCCGGCGCCGGTGCTCACCTACCCGGTGGACATCCTGATTCGTGCCTACGACCGTTCCGGGCTGTTGCGTGACGTCACCCAGGTGCTGCTCAACGAGCGGATCAACGTGCTGGCGGTCAACACCCGCTCGAACAAGGAAGACAACACTGCAACGATGTCGCTGACCATCGAAATTCCGGGGCTCGATGCACTGGGCCGGTTGCTGGGGCGTATTTCCCAGTTGCCGAACATCATCGAGACCCGGCGTAACAAGACGTCGTGATGGACAGCCCGTAGGAGCGGCTTCAGCCGCGAAAGCGCATCTTCGCGGCTGAAGCCGCTCCTACGGGCGACCTTGGGAGCCTTCTATGTACACGCTCGACGATCTGCTCAATCTCATGGCCCGGCTGCGTGATCCGCAGTACGGTTGCCCCTGGGATCTGAAGCAGACTTACGCCAGTATCGTGCCGCACACGCTGGAGGAGGCCTATGAGGTCGCCGACGCCATCGAGCGGGGTGACTACAGGCAGATGCAAGGCGAATTGGGTGACTTGCTGTTCCAGGTGGTGTTCTACGCTCAACTGGCCAAAGAAGAGCAGCGCTTCGAGTTTGCTGCGGTGGTCGATGGCATCACCCGTAAACTGCTGCGCCGTCACCCGCATGTATTTCCCACCGGCGAGCTGTATGCGCCGCTGGAGACGCCGCGTCTGAGTGAAAGCGAAGTCAATCGGCGCTGGGACGAAATCAAGGCTCAGGAGCGTGCCGAGCAGGCTGCCGCGCCCGAGCAGTTGTCGTTGCTCGACGACGTGCCGCAAGCCTTGCCGGCGCTGTCCAGAGCCAGCAAGTTGCAAAAGCGTGCGGCCCAGGTGGGCTTCGACTGGCCGGCCGCCTTGCCGGTGGTCGATAAAGTGCGTGAAGAGCTCGACGAAGTGCTGGAAGCCATGGCCGATGGTGATACCGCAGAAGTGGCCGATGAAATCGGGGACCTGCTGTTTTCGGTGGTCAATCTGGCCCGGCATCTTAAAGTCGACCCGGAAACTGCGCTACGCTCGGCCAATGGCAAGTTTGACAGGCGTTTTCGCTTCATCGAAGCGGTCTTGCACGATCAGGGGCGCGCCCTTGAGGGCTGCAGCCTGGAAGAACTCGATGCCTTGTGGGGCGAAGCCAAACGTCAGGAAAAGAACACAACCCATTGCGGTTGAACCGGATAAAGCGAGTAAACAATGAGCCTCTCCCTACGCGACCAATTGCTCAAGGCCGGCCTGGTCAACGAAAAACAGGCCAAGCAGGTCAGCAAAGCCAAGCAGAAAGAACAGCGTCTGGTTCATAAGGGCCAGATCGAAGCTGACGACTCACAAAAGCGCGCCGCCCAGGAGGCCCAGGCCGAAAAAGCCAGGCGCGACCAGGAACTGAATCGTCAGCAACAGGAAAAAGCCGAGGCCAAGGCCCGTACGGCGCAGATCAAGCAACTGATCGAAGTGTCCCGCTTGCCCAAGCTCACCACCGAGGACTACTACAACTTCGTCGACGACAAAAAGGTCAAGCGCATCTCGGTCAACACCCTGGTGCGCAACAAACTCAGCAGCGGCTCGCTGGGTATTGTCCATCACGGCGGCGGTTACGAAATCATCCCCCGTGAAGCAGCCCTGAAAATCCAGGAGCGCGACCCACGCCGCATCGTACTGCTCAACGCCCCGACCGAAGAGCCGGATGCCGATGATCCGTACGCTGCGTACCAGATCCCTGATGATTTGATGTGGTAAGTACCGCCACGCCCCGGTAGGAGCGGCCGTCGCCACGGCACCGCGCTGTCGCGCAGCAAACACGGAACCCCGTAGGACTGGCTTCAGCCGGGAAGCCTTCGCGGCTGAAGCGGATCGCCGCCCGGCCGCTCCTACGGTGTATTCCTTGCAAATCAACGGGTTGTGGTCTTGTTTGATGAGAGAGCGGCTTTAACCGCGAAAGCTCAAAGCTTCGCAGCTAAAGCTGCTCCTACAAAGGGCTGTGTCTGCTGCACGACGGCGCAATTGTGCTGTGCCTGCTCTTCCAGCGCCTCAAGTTCCTGCTTGTAACGCTGCGCATCAGCCTCATCGTGGAACATCCCCACCAGCTGATCCTGCTGGCGCACATCCCAGATATGAATTCCGTGGCCAATCGCCTCATGAGAGAGGTGGGCTTCGTCGCGTTCAGTCACTGTTACGGTCATGGTGTGATCTCCCGGATCTGATAACTGCGGCGAGATGTCGCAGGTCTTTTTTATAGTTTTTGTTAGCCTGCTAAGTAAATACCCTTTATCGACCATGAAACCCGCGAAATAGCTGAAGCCCTTGAAATACAAGCCCTCGCGCCAGCATGAATGTTTCTTCATGTTTCAAGAGGTAAAGTGGCCGCCCACAAAAAAGCCCCTGATACCTGCGTACCAGAGGCTCTTTGTAACGCACGTCTTAGCGGCCTTTAACCGACTTGCCGTTCACCGTGCCGTCCTGGAGCATGATGTTGTACTCCTTGCCATCGGTCTCGACCTGCTGCAAGCGTACCAGCAGATAATCCCAGTCCTTGGCGAACCACAGCACCGTGATGCGCTTGCTCTGCGTCGGGTCGCGTACCCGCTCGACCTTGATCGCATCGATCTGGCCAGCCTTGGTCGATACGGTCTCCGAACCCAGCACACGGAAGTCGTAGGTGTCGAGCTCGTCACCATCGACCACCTGATAGCTCATGCTCTTCTTGCCGGCCGCCACGTCATGTTGCAGGGCCAACTGGTACGTGGACTTGTCCAGCACACCACGATTGATCGGCAGCTTGATCGCGTCGCCACGGTCGCTGCCGGTGACGAACTTGCTCGACCAGTCGAAAGCCAGGTCAACCTTCTTGGACTTGCCCAGACCGCTACGCTCGAACGTGTAGGTCTGTGGCATCAACACATCCTTGTCGACCTTCAGCGTGCTGGACTCGGTCAGGCTGGCAATGACCATCGACGCCTTGAAGTTGAGGTTCCAAGTGCCGTTCTGGCCGGCTTCCAGACTGCGTTCGGCTGTGCCGCTCATGGGCAACTGTTTCCAGTCGGCCGTGTAGCTGGCGGAGAATGGCTGCAGATCGGCTGCCTGGGTGGCAGGCAGGGCGAGCAGGGCGAAAGCGAAGAGCAGTGCGCGACGCATGATGTCTCCTAGTTTCGAATCAGGTGGCCGCTGGCCGGGAGCAGTTGACCATCGAGGCTGGCGCCTTGTTGGTCAAGATGCAGACGCCGCTCAGCGAACCAGCGAATGGCCAGCGGGTAAATCCGGTGTTCCTGGATATGAACGCGTTGCGCCAGAGTCGTGGATGAATCGTGCGACTCTACCGAAATCACTGACTGTACGACCAGTGGTCCTCCATCGAGTTCCTCGGTGACGAAGTGCACGCTGCAACCATGCTCGCGATCACCGGCATCCAGCGCCCGCTGATGGGTATGCAAACCCTTGTAGCGCGGCAGCAGCGATGGATGAATGTTCAGCAGGCGGCCGTGGTAGTGATTGACGAAACCTGCGCTGAGAATGCGCATGAAGCCGGCCAGCACCACCAGGTCAGGATTGAAGCCGTCAATCAGCTCGACCAGCGCTGCGTCGAACGCCTCGCGTCCGTCGAACTGCTTGTGGTCCAGGACACAGGCATCGATGCCCGCGTCTTTGGCGCGTTGCAAGCCGAATGCATCGGCGCGGTTGGAAATCACGGCGCGGATGCGCGCCGGGCTGTCCGGGGCGCTGAAGCTGTCGATCATCGCCTGCAGGTTGCTGCCGGTACCCGACAGCAACACAACGACATTGCAGGGAGCTTGTGTCGATGCTGGCATCAATGCGCCTTGAGGTTGTTCAGCTCGACCTGGGCAGCACCTTCGGCAGCCGCCGCGATCTGACCGATCACCCATGGCTGTTCACCGGCATCACGCAGCACGCTCAAGGTCTTCTCGACCTGATCTTGCGCAACACAGATGACCATGCCCACGCCGCAGTTCAGGACGCGGTGCATTTCGTGCTCGTCAACGTTGCCCTGCTCTTGCAGCCAGTCGAAGACGGCCGGGCGTTGCCAGCTGGCGACGTCGATGATCGCCTGGGCGCCTTTTGGCAGGACCCGCGGGATGTTGTCGAGCAGACCACCGCCGGTGATGTGGGCCATGGCCTTGACCGCACCGGTGTCCTTGATCAGCTTGAGCAGCGGTTTGACGTAGATGCGCGTTGGCGCCATCAGCAGTTCGGTCAGCGGCTTGCCGCCCAACTGGGTGGTTTCGATGTCGGCACCGCTGACTTCGATGATCTTGCGGATCAGCGAGTAGCCGTTGGAGTGCGGGCCGGAAGACGGCAGGGCGATCAGTGCGTCGCCGGTCACCACTTTGGAGCCGTCGATGATCTCGGCTTTTTCGACCACACCAACACAGAAGCCGGCCAGGTCGTAGTCTTCGCCTTCGTACATGCCAGGCATTTCAGCGGTTTCGCCACCGACCAGCGAGCAGCCTGCCAGTTCGCAACCGGCGCCGATGCCGGTGACCACGGTCGCCGCGACGTCAACGTTCAGTTTGCCGGTGGCGTAGTAGTCGAGGAAAAACAGCGGCTCGGCACCGCACACCACCAGGTCGTTGACGCACATGGCGACCAGGTCCTGGCCAATGCTGTCGTGCTTGTTCAGGTTCAGCGCCAGGCGCAGTTTGGTGCCGACGCCGTCGGTGCCTGAAACCAGCACTGGCTGCTTGTAGCCGGCCGGGATTTCGCAAAGCGCGCCGAAACCTCCCAGGCCGCCCATGACTTCAGGACGTGCGGTGCGCTTGGCGACGCTTTTGATGCGTTCGACCAATGCTTCACCGGCGTCGATGTCTACACCGGCGTCTTTGTAGCTCAGGGAAGGTTGCTTGCTCATAGAAAATCCAGGCCTTTAGGGGGGATTCGGAAGGACAATCGACCGTTGCGGCCGGGTCCGGTCCAGTCATGCGCAATCGCACAGTGCTGTTTCGGAGCCGATACCATTGTCGGTCTGTGAAGGCGCGCGATTTTAACAGGCTTGCTGCTCTGGAGCCATCCTTGGGCCGACGGGCAGGGCAGCGCTGTACAATCGCGACGTTAATGTGAATGATTGAGCGCCCGCTGCTGTCTCAACCACGAAGTGCCGCGACTGCGTTCTTCCTAGACCAGGAACCTTCCATGCGTTTTTCCAGTTACCTTCTTCTTGGCTGCCTGAGTCTGGCCAGCCTGCCGGGTTTGGCGCAGACCGTGAATGACCTTTATCAAGTCCGCGAACCAGTCACCAGTCAGTCTCCCCAGGAGCGTGACCGGGCTACCCAGGCGGCGGTGCAGACCATGGTAGTGCGCCTGACCGGCAACACCAGGGCCGCCGAGGGGGCGGCGCTGGCCGAGGTGCGCAAGGACCCGCAACAAATCATCAGCCAGTACGGCTATGAGCCTGGCCCGCCGCAGACCCTGCTGGTCGATTTTGACCCGGCCAGCACGGATCGTGCCTTGCGTCAGGCCGGTCTGCCGATCTGGGGCAGCAACCGCCCGAGCATTCTTGGCTGGTGGCTGATCGACTCCACTGAAGGCTCGAATCTGGTCGGCGACGCGCAGGAGGCTGCCGCGCCGCTGCGCCGCGCCGCTCAGCATCGCGGTCTGCCCATGCAGTTGCCGCTGGCCGATCTGAGCGAGCAGGGTGTCGGCACCGCACAGCATCTGTCCGCCAGTGATCCGGGCGAGCTCAAGCAAGCGTCCGAGCGTTACGGCGCTGACGCCATTCTGGCGGTGCATGCCCGTGAAGAGGGCGGCAAGTGGCAGGCGCAGTGGCGCCTGTGGCTGGGTGAGCAGCGTGAGCAGGGCAATGTCGGCGGCGACAGTGTCGAGGCGCTGGCCGATGCCGTGCTGCTGGCGGTTACCGAGCGCCTGGCGCCACGCTTCGCGGTCAAGCCCGGCGCGACCGCCAGTACGCTGCAGTTCGAGGTTCAGGGCATGAACCTTGAGCGTTATGCGCAATTGATGCGGGTGCTCGAAGCCATGGGCGGCAAGCTGGTACTGGTCGAAGGCGAGCGCAGCACCTTTGCGGTCGGGACCAGTGCCGAGCAACTGCGTAACCAGCTTGGTCTGGCCCGTCTGCAGGAAATCCCGGCCAGTGAGGCCGTGCCCGTGGATGCCAGCGCCCCGGCTACAGCTCCGACGCCAGGTGCTGAGGCTGGCGCGCCCGTCAGTGCCGGCAAACTGTATTTCCGTTGGTAACGGTTTTGCGGGAGATTCTTGATCGCGAAGACTGCCTGAGGTTCATGGCAAATGTGCTGGCTTTGCTGGCCTCTTCGCGAGCAGGCTCGCTCCCACGATCACCTTTGATTTGCGCTGAGCGAGCGGCGCTACCCAACGGTGGCTCCTGCGCACCGGTTGTTTGATGAGGAACATCAATGACTGACATAAAACGCTGGTACTGGCTGGGCGCTGCGGCGCTGCTGATCGCCTTTCTATTCTCGCTGCATTCGATCCTGATGCCGTTTCTGGTCGCGTTGCTGCTGGCCTATATGGGCGACCCGCTGGTCGACCGCCTGGAGCGTCTTGGCTTGTCCCGTACCCTCGGCGTAGCAGCGGTGTTCGGTTTGTTTACCTTGATCATGCTGGCGTTGCTGCTGGTGCTGGTGCCGATGCTGGTCAAGCAGTTGATCCGCCTTTATGAGCTGGCCCCGCAGATCCTCGACTGGCTGCAACACACCGCCTTGCCGTGGGCGCAGGCCAAGTTCGGCCTGTCCGATGGCTTCTGGCGGTTCGACAAACTCAAGACGGCGCTGGCCGGGCATATGGGGCAGGCTGGCGATATCGTTGGCCTGGTGCTCTCCCAAGCCACCGCTTCTAGCCTGGCGCTGATGGCCTGGCTGGCCAATCTGGTGCTGATCCCGGTGGTGAGCTTCTATCTGCTGCGCGACTGGGATCTGATGATGGCCAAGCTGCGCAGCCTGCTGCCGCGCCAGCGTGAAACCCAGATCATGGGCCTTGCCAGTGAATGTCACGAAGTGCTGGGCGCCTTCATTCGCGGCCAGTTGTTGGTGATGGTCGGCCTTGGCGTGATCTATTCGGCCGGGCTGATGCTGGTGGGCCTGGAACTGGGGTTGCTGATCGGCATGATTGCCGGTCTGGCAGCGATCGTGCCTTATATGGGCTTCGTTATCGGTATTGGCGCGGCACTGATCGCCGGCTTGTTCCAGTTCGGTGGTGACCTGTATCCGATGCTCGGGATCGTTGCGGTGTTCATGATCGGTCAGGCGCTGGAAGGCATGGTTCTCACCCCTTTACTGGTGGGCGACCGTATCGGCCTGCACCCGGTGGCGGTGATCTTCGCGATTCTGGCGGGCGGTGAGTTGTTCGGCTTTACTGGCATCCTGTTGGCGTTGCCGGTGGCGGCGGTGATCATGGTGTTGTTGCGCCATGTGCATACCCTGTACAAAGAGTCGGACATGTATGCAGGCAGTCGTGACCCGGAACTTTAATGGCCGATGCTGGCAAACACCGCTGGAGCAGGCGCTGCGAAAAAACGCAAGCCTTTGATTTTGCTTGAAGTCTGTCGCATTGTGCGGTCCGCCTCACGGGTATAGACTTTGCTAACTTTATTCAGAGGTCATCGCTTGCTCCCAGGAAGCGCCCAGTCAGCATGAAACCGGTTCAGCTGCCCCTGAGTGTGCGTCTGCGCGATGACGCCACTTTCATCAATTACTATCCCGGCGCCAACGCGGCGGCCCTCGGCTATGTCGAGCGGTTGTGCGAGGCCGATGCGGGATGGACCGAAAGCCTCATCTATCTGTGGGGCAAAGACGGGGTGGGGCGCTCTCATCTGTTGCAGGCGGCCTGCCTGCGCTTCAAGCAACTGGGCGAGCCGGCGGTCTACCTGCCGCTGACCGAGTTGCTCGAGCAGGGCGTCGAGCTGTTCGATCATCTTGAGCAGTACGAACTGGTTTGCCTGGATGACTTGCAGGCCATCGCCGGCAAGGCTGACTGGGAAGAGGCACTGTTTCACCTGTTCAATCGTTTGCGTGACAGTGGCCGGCGTTTATTGATTGCCGCGTCCAAGTCACCTCGCGAGCTGTCGATCAAGCTGCCTGACCTCAAGTCACGCCTGACCATGGCGCTGGTGTTCCAGATGCGCGGCCTGTCTGATGAAGACAAGCTGCGCGCCTTGCAACTGCGTGCCTCGCGCCGTGGCCTGCACCTCACCGACGAAGTCGGGCATTTCATTCTGACCCGTGGCACGCGCAGCATGAGTGCGTTGTTCGAACTGCTTGAACGCCTCGATCAGGCCTCGTTGCAAGAAAAGCGCAAACTGACCATTCCTTTTCTCAAGGAAACCCTTGGGTGGTAGCGGCGCCGCTCGATCAGCAACTGATCCGCCAGGCCGCCGCCGCCTTGCGGCATGCCCAACGTATTCTGATCATCACCGGTGCCGGTCTGTCGGCCGATTCAGGGTTGCCGACCTATCGTGGTCTGGGCGGCCTGTATAACGGCCGTACCGATGATGGCTTGCCTATTGAAATGGCGCTGTCCGGGCCGATGCTGCGCCGCGATCCGGCGCTGTGCTGGAAATACATCGCTGAACTGGGCAAGGCCTGCCTTGCTGGCGAGCCCAACATCGCCCATTACGCCATCGCGCAATTACAGCGCCTCAAGCCTGATTGCTGGGTGCTGACCCAGAATGTCGATGGCTATCACCGGGCTGCGGGCAGTCCGCCGGAGCGCCTGATCGAGATTCATGGGCAAATGACTCCGCTGTTTTGCCAGGCGTGCGGCGCCGAAGACCCGCAACTGGCCGGGCATCTATCAGCCGAGCTACCGCCGCTGTGTAGCCATTGTCATGGCATTTTGCGACCGCCGGTTGTTCTGTTCCAGGAAATGCTCCCTGAGCCCGCTATAGACGCTCTGCAAGCGCAAATGGCGCTGGGCTTCGACGCGGTGCTGAGTATCGGCACCACCGCCAGCTTTCCCTATATTCACGAGCCGGTGTTGCGCACGCGGATTACCGGCGGCTTTACCCTGGAAATCAATCCTCAGGCCACTGATCACAGTGCGGGGATGGATATTTTCCTGCAGGGCCGGGCGGCACATGTCATGCCGGAACTCATAAGTCACATTTAATTCGATAGAATTTGCAAATCGGTTGGATAGCGGGCATAGTCGCGGCTCCTCATTTTTTGACGCCACGGTCGTGCCCATGCAAGTTTTACGCTTCGCACCCCTCGTGCCACTCGCTTTAGTTACTTTTCTATTCGGCTGCTCCACCCAGTCATCGGTGACCCAGCCAGAGCAATTCGCTCAATACCAGAATTCCGTTACCGCTCAATCCAGTGCCCGTCAGGCGCACAACATCCGTGCCCAGCAAGCTCTGGAAGCGGAAGAAGAGCTGGCCGAGTTCACCGACGAGAATGCCTACCAGCTGCCGTTGCTGGCAGACAGCATTCTGGAGCGCGGCAAGGCGCTGATCGGCACCCGTTACCGCTTTGGCGGCAACTCCACTGCCGGTTTCGATTGCAGCGGTTTCATCAGCTACCTGTTCCGCGAAGAAGCCGGCATGACCCTGCCGCGTTCGAGCCGCGACATGATGAAAATCGACGCCCCGCAGGTCTCGCGTCATGACCTCAAGCCAGGCGACCTGCTGTTCTTCAGCACTGCCGGCCGCGGCCGTATCAGCCACGCTGCGATCTATCTGGGCGACGACCAGTTCATCCACTCCAGCAGCCGCCGTAGCGGTGGGGTGCGGATCGACAGCCTGGACGACACCTACTGGAGCAAAACCTTCGTCGAAGCCAAGCGCGCTCTGGTGTTGGCACCAGCCTCCGGTGAGGCGCAGACCACTGCAATGACTTCCACCAGCGTCAAGCCGGTGAGTAACAAGCGTCATAACTAAAACAAGCTGTTTGAAACGGCCTGTTAACTGGAAAGCCCGTTTGGTCGGATTGTCTGAAACCTCTGCACAGCGCTCTGGTCTTCAGCTAGTCTCTCTTAACGGGCTTTCTAGCTTTCGGCAGTAAAGCCGCATTCCTGATGGAGTTTTTGTGGTCATGTCGATTTTCTTACGCTGTGCCGTGATCTCTCTCGCTGCGCTGCTCGGCGCCTGCGCCAGCGCGCCGCCGCCCAAACCCAAGGTCGTCCAGCGTCCGGTGATCGTCGCGCCTGCGGTGCTGAATTCACCCGCTGCCGAAGACGTGCTGTTTCGCGCGCTAGGCCTGGTTGGCACGCCTTACCGCTGGGGCGGTAATACCCCGGACTCCGGCTTCGACTGCAGTGGCCTGATCGGCTATGTCTACCGCGACATGGCGGGCATCAGCCTGCCGCGTTCGACCCGCGACATGATCGTGATGAAAGCGCCCAACGTCGGCCGCGAGAACCTCCAGACCGGCGACCTGGTGTTCTTCGCCACCTCCGGCGGCTCGCAGGTCTCCCATGCCGGCATCTACGTCGGCGAAGGCCGCTTCGTGCATGCCCCGGCCACTGGCGGCACCGTCAAGCTCGACAGCCTCGGCTCGCCTTATTGGCAGAAAGCCTACCTGAACGCCAAGCGCGTTCTGGAGCCTTCCAGCCTGGCGCAGAACAACCGTTAGTGGAGGCATCGCGTAGGGGGAAGCCGGCTCTTAGCGAGTGAGCGTCGTGTCTGTTTCTTGAGCACGGCACAAATCCGGTGGGAGCGAGCTTGCTCGCGAATGCGATGCCAGCTTCACAGCAAATGCGCTGACTTTACCGGCCTCTTCGCGAGCAAGCTCGCTCCCACAAAAAGTGAAGTGCCTGATCGGACGGTATTGCGGCTAAAGCCGTTCCTACGCGCAGACGCGCCGATACCCGACCCGATACCGTTTGACGCTCCATGCCCAACCCTCTACCCTTCGCGGTTTGTTTCAGGTGCCCGGCAGCCAACGGCTGGCAGGGTGAAACAGGGAAGCCGGTGGGAAGACACGCACTTCGATTCCGGCGCTGCCCCCGCAACGGTAAATGAGTCAAGACCGCGCATCGTGCCACTGGACATTCTCCGGGAAGGCGCGCGGTCGGCAGGCAATGCCTCGCTCATGAGCCCGGAGACCGGCCTGTCACGTATTCAAGGCATCACGGCGGGCGATGCTCTGCGCAAGGCAACTGACTGCCTTGGCGTTCTGTCGTCCTGTTGTCTGCTTTCGCCTGCCTTTCCAGCGGAGAGCTGAGATGAACGAGTCCCTCGAACGCGACGAGCGCCATCTGGCGCGCATGCAGCGTAAAAAAGCCATTATCGATGAACGCATCGCCAACTCGCCCAACGAGTGCGGCCTGCTGCTGGTGCTGGGCGGCAATGGCAAGGGCAAGAGCAGCTCGGCCTTTGGCATGCTCGCCCGGGCGATGGGCCACGATATGCAGTGTGGCGTGGTGCAATTTATCAAGGGCCGTAACGCCACTGGCGAAGAGCTGTTCTTCCGCCGTTTCCCCGACCAGGTGCGTTATCACGTCATGGGCGAGGGCTTTACCTGGGAAACCCAGGACCGCCAGCGCGACATCGCCGCTGCCGAAGCGGCCTGGCAAGTGTCGAAGCAGTTGCTCAGCGACCCGAACATCAATCTGGTGATCCTCGACGAGCTGAATATCGCGCTCAAACACGGCTACCTCGACCTGGAGCAGGTGCTCAACGACCTGCAGGCGCGCCCGCCGATGCAGCACGTCGTGGTGACCGGTCGCGGGGCAAAACCGGAACTGATCGAGCTGGCCGATACCGTCTCGGAGATCGGCATGGTCAAGCATGCCTTCCAGGCCGGCATCCGGGCGCAGAAGGGCATCGAACTGTGAGTGATGCGCAAGCGCGACAATGTCCTGCGGTACTGATCGCCGCGCCGGCGTCCGGCCAGGGCAAGACTACCGTCACTGCTGCCCTGGCACGTTTGCATCGCAATCAGGGCCGCAAGGTCCGGGTGTTCAAGTGCGGGCCGGACTTTCTCGACCCGATGATTCTCGAACGCGCCAGTGGTGCGCCGGTCTATCAACTGGACCTGTGGATGGTCGGCGCCGATGAAAGCCGGCGGCTGCTCTGGGAGGCGGCCGCTGAGGCTGACCTGATCCTGATTGAAGGGGTCATGGGCCTGTTCGATGGCACGCCCTCCAGCGCGGATCTGGCCCGCCACTTCGGGGTGCCGGTGCTGGGCGTTATTGACGGTACTGCCATGGCCCAGACCTTTGGCGCACTGGCGCTGGGCCTGGCCCGTTATCAGCCAGACCTGCCATTCGCCGGTGTGCTGGCCAACCGGGTTGGCACGGTGCGCCATGCGCAACTGCTGGAAAACAGCCTGACCGAGGGCCTGCGCTGGTACGGCGCGTTGTCGCGCGAAACCGGTATTGAACTGCCCAGCCGGCATTTGGGCCTGGTGCAAGCCAGTGAACTGAATGACCTGGATGCACGCCTTGATGCTGCGGCCGAGGCGCTGGCCGGCACTTGCGAAGTCGCGCTGCCGCCGCCGGTGAGTTTTGCCGCACCTGAGCCGCAACCGGTCGAGCCCTGGCTGGCCGGGGTGCGGGTTGCGATTGCCCGTGACGAAGCCTTTGCCTTCACCTACGGCGCCAGCCTGGAGCTGCTGCGCAATATGGGCGCCGAACTGAAGTTCTTCTCGCCGATTCACGACAGCCAGTTGCCCGAAGCGGACAGTCTGTACCTGCCCGGCGGTTACCCTGAATTGCACCATGTTGCGCTGCAGGCCAACCGCTCGATGCGCGAGGCCATTGCCGCCCACCACGCACAGGGCAAGCCGCTGCTGGCCGAATGTGGCGGCATGCTGTATCTGCTCGACGCACTGACTGATGTCGACGGGGTGCGCGCTGAGTTGGCCGGCCTGCTGCCCGGTGAGGCGACCATGCAGAAGCGCCTGGCGGCGTTGGCCCTGCAAGCGGTGACGCTGCCTGAGGGCGTGTTGCGCGGCCACACCTATCACCATTCGCTGACCAGCACTGAACTGGAGCCGATTGCCCGTGGTGTCAGCCCCAACGGTGGACGTGGCGCCGAAGCGGTGTACCGGCTGGGGCGGCTGACCGCCTCTTATGTGCACTTTTATTTCCCTTCCAACCCCCAGGCGGTGGCGGCGTTGCTGAAACCATGAGTGAAGCAGCCTTTAGCCCGGATGAGCGGGCCGCGGTGTACCGGGCGATTGCCGAGCGCCGCGACATGCGTCATTTCAGCGGCGGCACGGTGGCGCCCGAGGTTCTGGCGCGCTTGCTCGAAGCCGCGCACCACGCGCCGAGCGTCGGCCTGATGCAGCCCTGGCGCTTTATCCGGATCACTGATCCGGCGCTGCGCAGCAGCATGCAAGAGCAGGTCGAGCAGGAGCGGGTCCGCACCGCTGAAGCATTGGGCGAGCGCGCCGATCAATTCATGAAGCTCAAGGTCGAGGGTATCAGCGACTGTGCCGAGGTGATCGTCGCCGCATTGATGGACGGCCGTGAGCAGTTTGTCTTTGGCCGACGCACGATGCCGGAAATGGACATCGCCTCAATGTCCTGCGCCATTCAGAATATGTGGCTGGCGGCCCGCGCCGAAGGGCTGGGCATGGGCTGGGTGTCGCTGTTCGATCCTGACAAGCTGGCCGCCCTGCTGAACATGCCCGAGGGCGCCCGGCCGTTGGCGATTCTATGCCTGGGGCCGGTCACCGGTTTCTATCCGGCACCCATGCTGGTGCTCGAAGGCTGGGCGCAAGAGCGCCCGCTGGAACAACTGCTGTATGACAATCAATGGGGAGTGCATCGATGAGTGTGGCGCTGTTGAGCGTAGCGGGGGTGGCGCTGGATGCGTTGCTCGGAGAACCGAAGCGCTCGCATCCGCTGGTGGCGTTCGGGCGATACGCCGAGCGCATCGAACAGCGTTTCAATGCCGCCGGGCGCGGCTGGCGCAGTCATGGGGTCACCGCCTGGGTGCTGGCGGTGATTCCGCTGACCCTGCTGATCACCTTGCTGAGCTGGCTGCCTTATATCGGGCTGCTGGTGGACATTCTGGCGTTGTACTGCGCGCTGGGCCTGCGCAGCCTCGGCGAGCATGTGCAGCCGGTCGCGGCGGCATTGCGTGGCGGTGACCTCGACCAGGCGCGGCAGCGGGTCGGTTATCTGGTCAGCCGCCAGACTTCGGAGCTTGATGCCAATGGCGTGGCCCGCGCAGCCACCGAGTCGGTGCTGGAAAATGGCAGCGATGCGGTATTCGCCGCGTTGTTCTGGTTTGTCGTGGCCGGTGCGCCCGGGGTGGTGCTGTATCGCCTGAGCAATACCCTGGACGCCATGTGGGGTTATCGCAACGAGCGTTTCGAGCGCTTTGGCTGGGCGGCGGCGAAGATCGACGACGTGCTCAATTACATTCCTGCGCGGCTGGTGGCCTTGACCTATGCGCTGCTGGGCAAAACCCGCCTGGCGCTGCGTTGCTGGCGCACCCAGGGGCCGACCTGGGACAGCCCCAATGCCGGCCCGGTGATGGCGGCGGGCGCTGGCGCGCTGGGGGTCGAGCTGGGCGGTGCAGCGATTTATCACGGTGAGTTGCACGAGCGTCCAGCGCTGGGCGAAGGCCGGCCTGCCGATGCCGAGTCCATCGAAGCCGGCTGGCAACTGGTGCAGCGCGGCGTATGGCTGTGGCTGCTGATTCTCTGCGTGGGAGCGCAACTCTATGCTTGAACATGGCGGCCGGCTACGCGCAGCGGCGCAGCAGTACGCGATTGCCGAGGCCGACTGGCTGGATCTGTCCACCGGTATCGCGCCGTGGTCCTGGCCGATTGCGCCGGTCGATGCGCGCGACTGGGCACGTTTGCCAGAAACCGATGACGGTCTGGAAGCGGCGGCTTGCGCCTATTACAACGCCGCGCAGGTGTTGCCGGTGCCGGGCTCCCAGGCTGCCATTCAGGCGTTACCCCGCTTGCGTGGCCCCGTCGGCAAGGTTGGCGTGCTGTCGCCGTGTTATGCCGAGCATGCTCATGCCTGGCGCAAGAGCGGTTTTCTGGTGCGTGAAGTGCTGGAGCATGAAGTCGAGCACTTCATCGACGTCTTCAACGTGCTGGTGGTGGTCAACCCGAATAACCCCACCGGCCGTTTGATTGCGCCTGAGCAGTTGCTCAAATGGCATGCCCGGCTGGCCGAGCGCGGTGGCTGGCTGGTGGTGGACGAGGCGTTTATGGACACCGCGCCGGCGCACAGCCTGGCGGCCGAAACCTGGCGCAGCGGGCTTATCGTGTTGCGCTCGTTTGGCAAGTTTTTTGGCCTGGCCGGTGCGCGCCTGGGCTTTGTGCTGGCTGAGGCCGGTTTGTTGCAGGCACTGGCGAGCGAGATCGGCCCCTGGGCCGTCAGCGGCCCCACCCGCAAGGTCGGGCTGGCGTGCCTGAGCGATCTGCCCGGCCAGCAATTGCAGCGTGAGCGTTGTGAATATGCGGCGCTGCGCCTGTCGGCGCTGCTCAGCGCTCATGGTCTGGAACCTGACGGCGGTTGCGCACTGTTTCAATGGCTGGTCACTGCCCATGCTGAGCCGTTGTACGAGTTTGCTGCCCGGCGTGGAGTGTTGCTGCGCTTGTTCAAGGCCGAGCGTGCCGAACACAGCAGCCTGCGGTTTGGCCTGCCGCACAGTGAAGCTGACTGGCAGCGCCTGGAAACCCTGCTGCATGACTACCGCAAGGACCTGAAATGACCACCCTGATGGTGCAAGGCACCACCTCCGATGCGGGCAAAAGCACGCTGGTAACCGGCCTGTGCCGCTGGCTCAAACGCCAGGGCATCAGTGTGGTGCCGTTCAAACCGCAGAACATGGCGCTCAACAGCGCAGTCACTGCCGACGGCGGCGAGATTGGCCGTGCCCAGGCCGTACAGGCCCAGGCCAGCGGGCTTGAGCCGCACACCGACATGAACCCGGTGCTGCTCAAACCCAATACCGACACCGGCTCGCAGGTGATCATTCATGGGCGGGCGGTGACCACCATGAATGCGGTGGCTTATCACGGTTACAAAGCCATCGCCATGCAGGCGGTGCTCGACTCGCACCAGCGCCTGGGCGCGGCGTATCAGGTGGTGATGGTCGAAGGTGCCGGCTCGCCGGCCGAGATCAACCTGCGCGAGAACGACATCGCCAATATGGGCTTTGCCGAGGCGGTGGACTGCCCGGTGCTGTTGATTGCCGACATTAACCGCGGCGGGGTGTTTGCCCACCTGGTCGGTACGCTGGAACTGCTCTCGCCCAGCGAGCAGGCGCGGGTCAAGGGCTTTATCATCAACCGCTTTCGTGGTGATGTGGCGTTGCTGCAGCCAGGCCTGGACTGGCTGCAGCAACGCACTGGCAAGCCGGTAGTGGGCGTGCTGCCCTACCTGATGGATTTGCATCTGGAAGCCGAAGACGGTCTGGACCGGCGCCAGACCGAAAAGCTCGACAAGGTACTCAACGTGGTGGTGCCGGTGCTGCCGCGCATCAGCAACCACACGGACTTTGACCCGCTGCGCCTGCACCCGCAGGTTAACTTGCAGTTCATCAGCGCCGGCCAGCCGATTCCGCCCGCCGACCTGATCATCCTGCCTGGCTCCAAGAGCGTGCGCAGTGACCTGGCGTATCTGCGCGCCAATGGCTGGGAGCCGGCGATCGCCCGGCATCTGCGCTATGGCGGCAAGCTGTTGGGCATTTGCGGCGGGCTGCAGATGCTCGGTGAGCAGGTGCATGACCCGTTGGGCCTGGAAGGCGCGCCGGGTTCCAGTGCCGGTTTTGCTCTGCTACAGATCAGCACGGTGCTGGAGGCGCAAAAGCAACTGCGTAACGTGCGCGGTGTGCTGAGCCTGGAAGGCGCCGAGGTCAGCGGCTACGAGATTCATGCCGGGGTCACCAGTGGCCCGGCCCTGGAGCAACCAGCGGTGCAATTGGCAGACGGTCGCTGTGATGGCGCGCAAAGCGCCGATGGCCAGGTGCTTGGCACCTATCTGCATGGCCTGTTTGAATCGCCGGCCGCTTGCGGCGCGCTGCTGCGCTGGGCCGGGCTTGAAGACGTGCAGAGTGTTGACTATCACGCGCTGCGCGAGCGCGATATCGAACGCCTCGCCGATCTGGTCGACAAGCACCTCGATGGCGCGCTGTTGCGTGGGCTGTGCGGTCTGGAGAACAACTGACATGCTGCAACTGATTCTCGGCGGCGCCCGCTCTGGCAAGAGCCGCCTGGCTGAAGAGCTGGCAAGCCGCTCGGGGCTGGCGGTGACCTACATTGCCACCAGCCAGCCGGTAGACGGCGAACTCAACCAGCGTGTGGCCCTGCACCGGGCGCGACGCCCCGAGCACTGGGGGTTGGTCGAAGAACCGCTGGAACTGGCGCGGGTCCTGCGTGAGCACGCGGCCGCTGATCAATGCCTGCTGGTCGATTGCCTGACCTTGTGGCTGACTAACCTGTTGATGCTCGACGATCCCGAACGGCTGGCCCATGAGCGCCAGACGCTGCTCGATAGCGTGGCGCAGTTGCCAGGCGAAATCATTTTTGTCAGCAATGAAACCGGGCTGGGTGTCGTGCCCCTGGGTGAGCTGACCCGTCGCTATGTTGACGAAGCCGGCTTGTTGCATCAGGCCCTTGCCGAACGCTGCCAGCGCGTGGTGTTGACGGTTGCCGGCCTGCCTCTGACTTTGAAAGGAACTGCTCCATGACTCAATCCTGGTGGCTTGCCCCTGCTCGCGGCATCGACGTGGCGGCCCGTGAAGCGGCGCTGGCGCGTCAACAGCAACTGACCAAACCGGCCGGCTCGCTGGCGCAACTGGAGCGTCTGGCGGTGCAGATCGCGGGCCTGCAAGGCCGCGAAAAACCGGCTGTCGAGCGGCTGTGGATCGCGATTTTTGCCGGCGACCACGGGGTGGTCAGTGAAGGCGTGTCGGCCTATCCGCAGGAAGTCACCGGGCAGATGCTCGGCAACTTCGTCAATGGCGGTGCGGCTATCAGCGTACTGGCCCGGCAATTGGTCGCGCAGCTGGATGTGGTCGACCTCGGCACTGTCAGTGCCCTGAACCTGCCAGGTGTGCGTCATCTGCAACTGGGCGCCGGCACCGCCAGCTTCGTCAGCGGCCCGGCGATGAACGCCGGGCAGGGCCATGCGGCGTTGCAGGCCGGGCGTGACAGCGTACTACGCGCCAAGGCCGCCGGTATCGAGCTGTTTGTCGGCGGTGAAATGGGCATTGGCAATACCACCGCAGCCAGTGCCGTAGCCTGTTCATTGCTTGAGTGTGCAGCAGCATTGATGGTTGGTCCGGGCACCGGTCTGAACGCCGAGGGCGTGCAGCACAAGACCGCCGTGATCGAGCGCGGCCTGGCGTTGCATGCCGAACATGCGGGCGATCCGCTGGGCAGTTTGCTGAGCCTTGGCGGCTTCGAGATCGCCGCTCTGGCCGGTGCCTACCTGGCCTGCGCTCAGGAAGGTATCGTCGCGCTGGTCGATGGCTTTATTTGCAGCGTCGCCGCCTTGGTGGCGGTGCGCCTGAATCCATCGATACGGCCATGGCTGTTGTTTGGTCATCGCGGTGCCGAGCCCGGTCATCGGCATGTCCTGGAAGTGCTGCAGGCCGAGCCGCTGCTTGATCTGGGGCTGCGGCTGGGCGAAGGCAGTGGTGCGGCGCTGGCAGTACCGCTGGTGCGCCTGGCCTGCGAGCTGCATAACGGCATGGCGACCTTTGCCGAAGCCGCCGTGGCGGATCGCCCGGCATGATCGTCGACCTGCTGCGCCATGGCGAAACCGAACTGGGCGGCGGTCTGCGCGGCAGTATCGACGATGCCCTGACCGAAGCGGGCTGGGCACAGATGCATGCCGCCGTGGCCGACGCTGCAACAGGTGCCGCGCCATGGACCCGGATCGTCAGTTCGCCGTTGCAGCGCTGTGCACGGTTCGCGCAAGTATTGGCCGAGCGTCTGCAACTGCCGCTGAGCCTGGACGCTGATGTTCAGGAGCTGCATTTCGGTGACTGGGAAGGGCGCAGCGCGGCGCAGATCATGCAAACCGATGCCGATGGCCTGGGCGCGTTCTGGAACAACCCCTACACCTTCACCCCGCCCAATGGCGAGCCGGTGGCGGTGTTTGCCGAGCGTGTGGGCGCGGCGTTGCAACGCTTGCAACAGCGCCATAGTGGCGAGCGGGTATTGCTGGTCTGTCATGGCGGGGTGATCCGCCTGTTGTTGGCCCGTGCCCGCGGCCTGCCCCGTGAGCAGTTGCTGCAAGTGTCGGTGGCCCATGGCGCGCTGCACAGCGTGCAAGTGGCGGTGGATGGCACCCTGACGGAGCTTTGAGATGCTGCCTTTGTGGATCGCCGTGCAATTTCTCAGCAGCCTGCCGGTGCGTTTGCCGGGCATGCCGGAACCGCAGCAGATGGGCCGTTCGCTGCTGTTTTATCCGCTGGTCGGGGCGCTGTTCGGCGCGTTGTTGATGCTGCTCGCGGCGCTATTGTCCGCAACCCCGCCGATCTTGCAGGCGGCGCTGCTGCTCTGCGCCTGGGTGCTGCTCAGCGGTGGTCTGCACCTGGACGGCCTGGCCGACAGCGCGGACGCTTGGCTGGGCGGCTTCGGTGACCGTGAGCGCACCCTGAGCATCATGAAGGACCCGCGCAGCGGACCGATTGCGGTGGTCACCGTGGTGCTGGTGCTGCTGCTGAAGTTCTGCGCGATTCTGGTCCTGCTTGAGCAGCAGGCGTGGATCGGCTTGCTGCTGGCACCGCTGATCGGGCGCACGGCGTTGCTGGGGTTGTTTCTCAGCACGCCTTACGTGCGTGCCGGCGGCCTGGGTCAGGCGCTGGCCGATCACCTGCCGCGCCGCGCTGGCTGGCAAGTGTCGGGCGTGGTGGTGGTGGCCTGCCTGTTGTTGGGGGGCGCCAGCGGCGTAGTTGCCTTGCTCGTCGCCAGCACGGTCTTCCTTTGGCTGCGCAGCCTGATGCTGCGCCGACTCGGCGGCACCACCGGGGACACTGCCGGGGCGTTGCTGGAGTTGCTTGAGGTCGCCGTGCTGGTGGCGTTGGCCTTGTAAAGCAGCATTCGCTGTGAATAGAGCCTTCGGGGCACAAGCCCCTTCTACAGACGATGTTGTTCTTGTCGTGGCTGGCATACTGTGAAATATCTTGCAATACCCATTGATGGGGGTATATACACGTATTTATGTTGACCACCGAATGTATCTGTACCCATCTGCGTCGTGCTGCCCGTGGGGTGAGCCGGCATTATGACGAAGCGCTGGACGGCTTCGGGATTAATGTCGCCCAGTTTTCCCTGCTGCGCCATCTGCAGCGTCTCGACCAACCGAGTATCTCCAGCCTGGCTGAAGCCATGGGGCTGGAGCGCAGTACGTTGGGCCGCAATCTGCGGGTGCTGGAAGCCGAGGGGCTGGTGGCGCTGGATGAGGGGCGTGATCAGCGTAATCGGCTGGTGCGCCTGACGGCTGAAGGTAATAAGCGTCTGCACGCAGCCGGCCCGGCCTGGGAGCAGGCCCAGCAACAATTGATCGATCGATTGGGTGAAGACCGGCGTAATGAACTGCTGCGCGTGCTGCAAAGCCTGGCCTGAATAACAACGGGTAAACCACCCGAATAACGTACGAGGGAATGACAAATGACATCAGCCTGGCGAACCAGCGGCTGGATCATGGTGGGCAGTGCGCTGATCCTGGCGTTATCACTGGGAACGCGGCATGGCTTCGGGCTGTTTCTTGCGCCCATGAGCAGTGATTTTGGCTGGGGCCGTGAAGTGTTTGCCTTCGCCATTGCCCTGCAGAACCTGTGCTGGGGGCTGGCGCAACCGTTCGCCGGTGCGCTGGCTGACCGCTATGGCTCCGGCAAGGTGGTGTTCGTAGGGGGTGTGCTGTATGCCATCGGCCTGGCGATGATGAGCATGGCCGATTCGCCCTGGAGCCTGTCGTTGAGTGCTGGCATTCTGATCGGCATCGGTTTGTCCGGCACCTCGTTCTCGATTTTGCTCAGTCTGGTGGGGCGCTCGTTGCCTGCGGAAAAACGCAGCATGGGCATGGGGATTGCCAGTGCGGCGGGCTCGTTTGGCCAGTTCGCGATGCTGCCAGGCACCTTGGGGCTGATTGGCGGCCTGGGCTGGTCCGGTGCTTTGTTGGTGCTCAGCGTGCTGGTGGCGCTGATCCTGCCGCTGGCCGCGATGCTCAAGGAGCAGCGCCCGGTGGAGGCCCAGGGGCCGCAGCAGACGCTGGCTGAGGCGCTGCGCGAAGCCTGCAGCCATTCCGGCTTCTGGCTGCTGGCGCTGGGCTTTTTCGTCTGTGGCTTTCAAGTGGTCTTCATCGGCTTGCACCTGCCGGCTTATCTGGTGGATCAGCACTTGCCGGTGCAGGTCGGCACCACGGTGCTGGCGCTGGTGGGGCTGTTCAATATCTTTGGTACTTACACCGCCGGCTGGCTGGGCGGGCGGATGTCCAAACCGCGGCTGCTCAGCGCGCTGTATCTGCTGCGCGGCGTGGCGATCGTGATATTTCTCTGGGTGCCGCTCAGTGAGACCTCGGCCTACCTGTTTGGCGTGGTGATGGGGCTGTTGTGGCTGTCGACTGTGCCGTTGACCAATGGCACGGTGGCGGTGATGTTCGGTGTGCGTAACCTGTCGATGCTCGCCGGTATCGTGTTCCTGTTCCATCAGTTGGGCTCGTTCATGGGCGGCTGGCTGGGCGGGGTGGTCTATGACCGTACCGGCAGTTACGATCTGGTCTGGCAAATCGCAGTGTTGCTCAGTGTGCTGGCGGCGGCCCTGAACTGGCCGGTGCGTGAGCGTCCGGTGGCTCGTTTGCAGGTGGCGGTGTGATCCGCCTTGGCCCCTGGCTGCTCGCTGTGGCGGCCGGCACTGCGCTGCTGGCGCTGAGCTGGTGGGGCTGGCAGCGCATGGGGCTGGCGGCGTTGCAACTGGGCATGGGCAATTGTTGAGCTGTGGCCGGTTGTGGGAGTAACGTGTCAGACAATACACCGACTAAAACACCACCCACAGGGATGCTCCGATGACTGCGCGCTGGATTTCACTGCCACTTCTATTGCTGGCCTTGGGCAGCACCGCCCAGGCCGCCGATTGCCCCGCCGTGCTCAAGGAACAGGGCGAGTTGCCCGCGTTGCGCGGCAAACAAACCATTGACCTGTGCCAGCGTTTTGCCGGTAAACCGCTGGTGGTGGTCAATACGGCCAGCTTCTGTGGCTTTACCTCGCAGTTCAAGGGCCTGGAGGCGTTGAATCAGCAGTACAAGGCTCAAGGCCTTGAGGTGCTGGGCGTACCGTCCAATGATTTCAAGCAGGAGTCCGGGGACGGTGAAGAAACGGCCAAGGTCTGCTACGTCAATTACGGCGTGACCTTCACTATGACCGAGCCGCAACCGGTACGCGGCAGCGATGCCATTGCGTTGTTTCGTAATCTTGCCGAACAAAGCGATGGCGCCGCACCGCGCTGGAACTTCAACAAGTATGTGCTGGACCGTCAGGGCAAGGTTGTCGCCCACTTCGGCAGCACCACCAAGCCGGATGATCCGCAGTTGATTGCGGCCATCGAGAAGGCGATTGCTTCAAAGCCTTGAGGTACATACAGGGGTATTAAAAAGCCCGCAACCGTGACCGGTTGCGGGCTTTTTAATGGCTGATCCGTGATCAGAACTTGTAGGTCAGCGAAGTACCGATGGTGTGTGCGCTGTTGCGGAAGTCAGCGTTGTAGGCGCCTTTGGTGGCGCTGGCATCGCGCAGCTTGGCTTCTTCTTCACGCAGGTACAGGTAAGCGAAGTCGATGGTGATGTCTTCGGTCGGGCTGTAACCGGCGCCAAGGCTGAAGATCTTGCGATCGCCAGTCGGGATGCGTGGCGAACGATGCGAGTTGCTGACTGGCGACTGGTCCATGGCAAGGCCGGTGCGCAGGGTCCACTGGTTGTTCAGTTTGTAGGCTGCACCAATGGCGTGGTACCAGGTGTTTTTCCACTCCTGGACTTCCGAAATGCGCCCGATCGGACCTGTTGCGCCGCCGAGCTGGGCCGGCACGCCGCTGTTGTTCACGTCGATCGATTGCAGACGGCTCCAGCGGGTCCAGGTGCTGCCTGCGTAGAGTGTCCACTGGTCATCCAGTTGGTGGGTGATGGACAGTTCGGCAGACTCCGGGGTTTCCAGTTTCAGCGAGGCGTCGTATTTCTGGCCGTTGAACACACTGAAGCCCGGGCCTTCGATCTTGGTCTTGCCCTTGAGCTTGTAGTCGACCTTGGAACGGTAAGCCAGGCCGATGCTTGTGTCGTCGGTGGCCTGGACCAGCACACCGATGTTGAAGCCTACCGCGACGTCATCACCCTTGATGGTGACCTTGCCGTCGTTGCGGCCAGGTGTGGCGGCGTTGACGGCTGCCGAAGCCAGCTCGCCTTCAATACGGTTGATTGTCGGCCCGAAACCGATCGAGACCCGGTCGTTGAAGGCGTAGCTGATGGTCGGCTGCAGCGTCACGACCTGAACTTCGCTCTTGGAGCCCCAGTAACGGCCGGCGAAGCCGCTTTCGTAGTCGGTCTTCAGGCCAAATGGTGCATACATGCCCAGGCCGAAGGTCCATTGTTCGCTGAGTGGCTTGACGTAGTAACCCATGGGTACCGCGACCACAGGGACCATGTCGCCATCATTGCTGCCGCCGAAGGTGCCCTGGCCATTGTCGATGTCAGTCTTGGCAAAAATTGCAGCGGCACCGAGGTTGACCTGTTCACGCTTGAGGCGTGACATACCGGCAGGGTTGCCAGCCACTGTGCTGGCGTCTTCAGCTGCCGATGCACGACCGGCGAACGAGGTGCCCATGCCACTGATGCTTTGTTCGTTGAGGGCGAAACCGGAAGCCAGCAGATGGGAGGAGGCGAGACAGGCAGTCAATCCGAGTGTGGTCTTGAGCATTGCTTTTTTCATTATTAGTACTCCATGAGAATCACGGCATCGAAAGTATCAATATTTCCTACCGTGCGCCATAGCCTGAAGAGCCCGAGATAGAGCCTTTTTTTGTCTGACAATCGGACCTTTTTGCACGATCGTCCCAGAACGTGCGGACTACGGCCATCGCTTAGGCGGTGGCAAATAAAGGGGCGACGCTGAGTTGCCATGCAGTGACAAAATCTTTCAGTCTGCCTTGCGGCTGAAATATCTGTCGCCAGATTCTGGCCATTGCCAGAGGATCGTCTTCCGTGGGCAGGGTGTTGATCTGCGCCTCGACCATCAGCCAGGCAATCGCCGTGGCGTACCGCAGGTTGACGGTCAGTTCCAGGTGCGGGCCGCTGAGAAACGCATGCTGGCTGGCCAGCCCACGGACCAGACTGGCAAGGTTCGGGTCCTGCGCCAGGTAGTCGTCCCAGAGCCGCTGATGGCGTGATTCGGAAATATGATAGAGGCCATGGCCGCGGGGGCTGTCCAGTGCGGCACCGAGCGCCGACTGGCTGGCGGCGATACCCAGCAGCAATGCCTCTGCAGCGGGGTGGTGACGATCAAGGTAGGCCAGAGTCGGGCGAATGACGTGACGGTGCAAATGTACGGCTGCGATACCCATAAGACAGTCCGCTCACTGTGAAGTGGCCGGCGGACCCGCGCGCGTGGCAGCACTATGAAAGGTGGGGTCCGTCGGAAGCGGCAGGGCCGCTTGAGTTCAAGTGTAGTGTCATATTTACGGTGTAAAGGCCTGTTTTTACATCGTTTGTCTTGCCAGCATCACTTCGATAGAACGCTTGGCGATTAGCCGGCTGGCGCTCAATCAGGCCGCCAGGGCCTGGCGGGTGCGGTCGATGACGGCCTGCAGCGGGGCTGCGCTGGCGTACTGCTCGGGGTACAGGCGCTCACTGTGACGGGCAATGCCGTGCTCGTTGACCAGGGTAAAGCTGAAGCTGCCCTTGCGTGCTGCGACGATAAGGCAGTTCATGGGGGCAAAAGCGTGAGTCAGGGCGTTGATGGCTTCTTGGGTATGAAAGTGTTGAGTTGTCATTATGAAAATATTCCTGAGTACGGCATGTCTGCATGCCGTGCATCCATTAAGGATTCCAGTAAACGCGGGGTACGGAGTCTTGGGGCCGTAATTGGGCGTAGAACCTGACTGGAACAAAAGCAGCCAGTTGAAGCGCATAAATATGTGGCGCTCGGGCTGACCGGTAGGTACGTGGGAAGTCAGGCAACATACAAGAGCAAAGGTTCGCGCTCTGATGAAGATCCTGATCAATTGCAGAAGGGTCGGTGGAGCATGGGCCTTGATGTGCAGCGCGTTGGCGCAGCAGAGAGAGCAAGGAGGTGCTCGAAAAACCAGCGATGGGGTCTGTTCCCGTGGGTTATAGCCGTGGCTGGCCTTGGGAACCTGGTCGACCTGAGTGAATTGACATTCAGCTTGGTACTTAACGGCGGCGATGCTGCCTGAGATTGGCGAGTAATGCAAGTCCTTTGACAAAATTTCTGGTGAACCGGTTTGCACGCCGGGTGCGTCCAGGCGTCGATGACCGGTCGTAGTGTCTGGCTCGCTGGTTTGTCACTTTCTGTAAGGCGAGGCTTACAGCCTGGCCAGCTGTCAAGCATCGTTGTGCACATTAGCGGCACAAGCTGCCACATCACTGTCATATGGGCGCCTAAGAGCTTGATTTACTGCGGTGAATTAATAAGTCAATGAAAAACATCGCTTTTTTTTACTGGTGAAAAAATCGACAGTTTGAGCGCAGGCCTCATTCTGTGTGGCTTTGCGAGGGGATAGGGGGGGTTGTCCACTGAGTTATCCACAGCTTCTGTGGATTGTCCCGGTGCATTTCTGTGTGTATCAGGGGCTTTACCTTGGCAGAAAATGGCGTAGAGTATGCTCCCCCTCGATTTAAGTCCTTGATCCTTCGGTCATCAGGACGCAGTCTTCGCTACGGGTCTGAACACGCACATTGCTGCTGGCCGTGGAGTTCTCAAATGGCGCTTGAACTGAACAGCCTGTTGTTGGGCCTGGCCTTGGCTGCTGCGCCGCTACTGGCATTGGCCTGGCAGTTGCAACGGCGGGCCGCGACCGCTGCTGGCGAACAGGCATTGCTCGAAGAGCGCCTGAGCACCGCGCAGCTGGCGCAGGACGGGCTGACCGTGCAGCTTGAAGCCAGCCGTGACGAAGTCAGCGACCTGAGCGAGGCCAACGCCGCCCGCCAGGCCGATCTGGCGGCATTGCGCCGTGAGGTCCAGTTGCTGCGTCAGGAGTGCGATGACCGCCGCGACGCCGCTGAGGGCTGGAATGTCGAGCGCACTGGCAAAGAAAGCGAGTTACGGCGCCTGGAAGCCCGCTGCGCGGCGTTGCAGGCCGAGTTGACCGAGCAGCAGGAAGGCCACCAGCAACGCCTCAATGATTTGCAGGATTCACGCAATGAACTGCGGGCGCAATTCGCCGAACTGGCCGGCAAGATTTTCGACGAGCGCGAGCAGCGCTTTGCCCAGACCAGTCAGGAGCAGCTCGGCCAGTTGCTCAACCCGCTCAAGGAGCGCATTCAATCGTTCGAAAAGCGCGTGGAGGAAAGCTACCAGAACGAAGCGCGCGAGCGCTTCTCGCTAGGTAAGGAGCTGGAGCGCCTGCAACAGCTCAATCTGCGCCTGAGCGATGAAGCCACCAACCTGACCCAGGCCCTCAAGGGTCAGAAGACCCAAGGCAACTGGGGAGAATTGATCCTGGAGCGGGTGCTGGAGCACGCCGGGCTGGAAAAGGGCCGTGAGTACCAGACCCAGGTCAGCCTCAAGGGGCCTGAGGGTGAACGCTTTCAGCCTGACGTGCTGATCATGCTGCCGGGTGACAAGCAGGTGGTGGTCGATGCCAAGGTCAGCCTCACCGCTTATCAACAGTATGTCAGTGCTCCTGACGAGGTGCTGGGCCAGGCAGCACTGAAACAGCATGTGCTGTCGCTGCGCAATCACGTCAAGGGTTTGTCCGGCAAGGACTATAAACGTCTGGAAGGCCTGCACAGTCTGGATTTCGTACTGCTGTTCGTGCCGATCGAAGCGGCTTTTGCCGCGGCCCTTCAGGCCGAGCCAAATCTGTTTCAGGAAGCGTTTGACCGCCACATCGTGATTGTCAGCCCGACTACCTTGCTGGCCACCCTGAGGGTGATCGACAGCCTGTGGAAGCAGGAGCGGCAGAGCCAGAATGCCCGGGAAATCGCCGAGCGGGCCGGCTGGCTTTACGACAAGTTTGTCTTGTTCATTCAGGACCTCGATGAAGTCGGCAATCGCTTGCAACAATTGGATAAGGCTTATGCGGCCGCACGCAATAAACTCACTGAAGGGCGTGGCAATCTGGTCAGCCGTAGTGAACAGCTGCGTCTACTGGGGGCACGGGCCAGCAAGAGTCTTCCGGCCGACCTGCTGGAGCGGGCAATGACCGACGAAGACGGCACGCTGCACTTGCCTGAGTAGCCGGGCCGTTCATCGCCAATGGATGACGATTGGGCTGATAGATGTCACATTGCCCATGTTTGCAGAGCGGTGACTGGCGGCATGCCGGTCAGGCTCTAGAATCAGTACAGGCGGCCGATAATCTGTAGTCGCCGGTTTTTCCCCAAGGGGGCGTTATGAACAACAAATTGCAGGAATGGCTTCATGATCTCGGCGTTGCCCTGGGCCTGATAGAACGGCCCAAATTGCAGCCGATCCCCGTGCGTAGCGACGACGAGCGCCGCCAGCGCCGTCGATAACAGCCCAGCTGCCGTGCAAGCCCTGATGCTCTCGGGGCTAGCGCCTCAGGCGTCGGCCAGGCAGGTCCCGGCCCATCAGCATGATCAGGTCAACGATCACCGGCACCGAGACCCGGTCCGGGCGCTTTCTGGCGCTTTCGCGGACCCGCTGCGGGAACTGACAGCCAAACGTCTCTTCGAGCCGCTCAAGCAGCATCTGTACATCGTCGTCGTCCAGCAGCATTTCTGCGAACGTGGCGTTGTCGCGTATGTGTGACTTGTCCACCAGAATGATGCCCAGTGCATCGAGCACGCGCTGGGTGACCCCCTCGCGATCCATAGGGACCTCCGGGTGTTGGCTGCTCACCTGGCACCATTACCGCAGTGCCAGCCTTGGCAGGTTAACGCAATCCATTCCCGGCTCAGAGGCAGTGCCGACAGACGCGCCGCTTCTGTTCGGTAAAGGGCTGTTGTAGATTGGCCGATTTCGAGGTTTCCGATGTCCCGCCAGCGTTGCGAGCGTTGCCTGCGCCCGCTCAGCCACTGCCTGTGTGCGCTGATTCCGAGTCTTGATAGTCGTACCCGGGTGTTGGTGCTGCAGCATCCCAGCGAGGTGGGGCACGCCCTCAATACGGCGCGTCTGGCGACTCTGGGGCTGCGCAATGCGCAGTTGCTGGTGGGTGAAGTGTTCGATGACCTGCCGCAATTGCTCCATCAGCCCGGTTATCAGGCGCGCTTGCTGTTTCCGGGGGCGCAGGCTGAGGTGGTTGCACCGGTGCCTGCTGATGGCTTGCCGACCTTGTTGGTGGTCCCTGACGGCACCTGGCGCAAAGCGCGTAAGCTGCTGCATCTGAACCCGGCGCTGGCAGCGTTGCCCCGGCTAAGTCTGGCGCAGGTAACGGCTTCTCGCTATCGGCTGCGCAAAGCGCCTGGTCCCGAGGCGCTGTCGACCCTGGAGTCGATCGTCCAGGCACTGCAAGTGCTGGAGGCGCCCACAGGCTTTGATGCCTTGCTAAAGCCTTTTGATGCGTTGATCGACGGGCAGATTGCGGCCATGGGTGATGAGGTTTATCGGCGTAACCATGGGTGAGGTGCCCGACCATCAAGGACGGCCTCTGTCATCGCAGACAGGCCGCTGTTAGGTTGTATTTGCAGGTAGCTGTAACTGTCAGCTCGATAGCCCGCTATCTAGAATGATCGTGACCGCACCATTTTCCCGCCATTCTGGAACCATTCATGCACGTATCTTCCGGCCGTTGGCTATTGGGCCTCGGTCTGGCGCTGTTGACCGCGCTGCTCTGGGGCATCCTGCCTGTCAAACTCAAACAGGTTCTGCAGGTCATGGACCCGGTCACGGTGACCTGGTACCGCTTGCTCGTTTCCGGGCTGTTGCTGTTCATCTGGCTCAAGGCGAGCAGGGGCCTGCCGAGCTTCAAACCGCTGGGCAAGACCGGCAAGGGGCTGGTGGTCATGGCGGTATTGGGGCTGGTGGGCAACTATGTGCTGTATCTGGTGGGGTTGAAGCTGCTCAGCCCGGGTACTACGCAACTGTTGATCCAGACCGGGCCGATCATGTTGCTGATCGCCAGTATCTTCGTGTTCAAGGAGCGTTTCACACTGGGGCAGGGCATGGGGCTGCTAATCATGCTGGCCGGCTTTGTGCTGTTCTTCAACGAGCGGTTGGCCGAACTGTTCAGCTCACTGGGCAGCTACACCGTCGGTGTGCTGGTGATATTGCTGGCGTCATTGGTCTGGACCTTCTATGGCCTTAGCCAGAAGCAATTGCTCACGGTCTGGGACTCACGCCAGGTGATGATGGTCATCTACCTGTTCTGCGCCTTGCTGATCACGCCGTGGGCGCACCCACTGCAAGTGCTGCAACTCGATACCGTGCAGGGTTTGCTGCTGTTCGCCTGTTGTCTCAATACCCTGGTGGCCTACGGCGCGTTTGCCGAAGCGCTGGTGCATTGGGAAGCTTCAAGGATCAGCGCGACTCTGGCGCTGACGCCGCTGATTACCCTGGCGTGCGTCGCGGTAGCGGCCTGGCTGTGGCCCGACCATGTGCAGGGCGAGCAGCTTAATCTGTTGGGGTATGGTGGCGCGGTGCTGGTGGTGACCGGTTCGGCGTTTACCGCCCTGGTGCCGTCGCTGATGACCGGTTGGCGGGCCCGCAATGCTCGTTTGTCGAACGGCAAGCTTCACGGTTAAAGCCAATATTGTTCACTAGATAAACCTTAACCTCGGCCCAACTGCTCTGCCTGGCGCACCCATTGCTGGCGCTGTGCCTCGCTGGCGCTGCGCACCGGGGCAAACTCGGTCAGACGAGTGGTCCTGATCCCGCAAGAACCCAGAATCGTGCGCGTGATCTGCCGGTGGGGCGGGGCGCCGAAAATCCAGCGAAAGTAGCGCGGTGGCGTGTCCAGGCTGATCAGCAGTTCCGCGCTGCGGCCCTTGAGCAGTTGATTGTCCGGGTCTTCGCGTCCATGGAGCCTGAAGGCGAAGCCCGGGATCAGGACCCGATCAAAAAAACCACTCAGCAGCGCGGGCAGGCCGCTCCACCAGACCGGATAGACCAGCACCAGATGTTCGGCCCAATGAATCAGCCGCTGGGCATCGAGCAAATCGGCCTCCAGTGGCTGACCCTGCTCATAGCCGCCACGCAGGATCGGATCGAATGCCATTTCGCCCAGTTTCAGGCTGCGCACGACATGGCCCTCACCGCGCGCGCCCAGGGCGTAGGCATCGCCCAGGGCATGACATAACCCGCCAGCCTTGGGGGTGCCATAGATCAGCAGGATTCGCTTGCCATTACCTTCAAGCGGAGTGGCGCCACTACGGGCCTCAGCCATGACTACCCGCCTCAAGCATGTTTTGCGGGCGTACCCAGGCGTCGAACTGCTCGTCGCTCAGGTAGCCCAGGTCCAGAGCTGCCTGGCGCAGGGTAAGCCCTTCGGTGTAGGCCTTCTTGGCGATCTGTGCGGCTTTGTCATAACCGATATGCGGATTGAGTGCGGTGACCAGCATCAGTCCGCGCTCCAGATGCTCAGCCATCTTCGCGGTGTCTGGCTCCATGCCAGCCACACAGTGCTCATTAAAGTTTCGGCAGCCGTCTGCCAGCAGTTCGATGGATTCGAGCAGGTTATGGATGATCACCGGCTTGTACACATTGAGCTGTAAATGCCCCTGACTGGCGGCAAAACCGATGGTCACATCATTACCCATGACCTGGCAGGCAAGCATTGACAAGGCCTCGCACTGGGTCGGGTTGACCTTGCCGGGCATGATCGAGCTGCCCGGTTCGTTGGCCGGCAGGCGCACTTCGGCCAGCCCGCCGCGCGGGCCGGAGCCGAGCAGGCGCAAGTCGTTGGCGATTTTCATCAGGCTGGTGGCCAGGGTCTTCAGGGCGCCGGACAAGGCGGCCAGTGGTTCGTGACCGGCCAGGGCGGCGAATTTGTTTGGCGCGGTGACGAATGGTAAACCCGACAGCGCTGCCAGTTCGGCCGCCACCGCTTCGGCAAAGCCTTTCGGGGCATTGAGGCCGGTCCCCACCGCCGTGCCGCCCTGGGCCAGCTCGTACACTGCTGGCAGGGTGGCGCGAATGGCTTTGACCGAGTAATCAAGCTGGGCCACGAAACCGGACAGTTCCTGACCGAAGGTGATCGGCGTGGCGTCCATCATGTGGGTACGGCCGGTCTTGACCAGTTGGCTATGCCGTCTGGACTGCTCGGTCAGGCCTTCAGCCAGTTCTGCGACAGCCGGCAGCAGTTGATTTTGAACCGCTTGGGCGACCGCGATGTGCATGGCCGTGGGGAAGCAGTCGTTGGAGCTTTGCGAGCGATTGACGTGATCGTTGGGGTGCACCGGCGACTTGCCGCCGCGGCCCTGGCCGGCCAGCTCGTTGGCGCGTCCAGCGATCACTTCGTTGACGTTCATGTTGCTCTGCGTGCCACTGCCGGTCTGCCAGACCACCAGCGGAAACTGGTCATTGAGCTGGGCGTCGAGAATTTCGTCAGCCGCCTGCTCGATCAGCCGGGCGATATCGGCGGGCAGGTCGCCATTGCGGTTGTTGACCCGCGCGGCGGCTTTCTTGATCAGTGTCAAGGCATGCACCACTGGCAGCGGCATGCGCTGCTGGCCAATCGCGAAGTTGATCAGCGAGCGCTGGGTTTGCGCTCCCCAGTAGGCATCTTGCGGGACTTCAATCGGACCAAGGCTATCGGTTTCGGTACGGCTCACTGGACGACTCCTCGAAAATACGTTCGGTCTGTGCTGCTGACCGGTAGAGTTTAGTCGCCGATATCACCCTCGGGTTCCCCGCAGGCTCATGACCGCTGGCAACGCAGGGGTTGAGGCCGATGCGAACATCTGCGCAGAATGAAAAACATTGAGGCCATGCCTCGTTTGCCCAAATAGGAAACCCGATGATTCGTCTTCGCGTCATGTTCACCGTGCTGGCTCTGGCGTGTGCCAGCGGTCAGGTTCTTGCCGACACGGCCAGCCAGAATGCCAGCGCCGAGACGCTTCTGAAGCTGACCAACGCTGACAAACTCACCACGCCGATCTACGGGCAGGTTCAGCAGTTGTTTGCCCAGCGCTTCGCCGAGGCCAAGGCGCCGGCTTCGAAGAAAGCCCTGCTGGAGACCTATCAGGCCAAGGCCAACGCAGCGCTGGACCAGGCGGTTGGCTGGAACAAGCTCAAACCTGAGCTGGTGAAGATCTACACCAGCAACTTCACTGAGGCCGAGCTCAAAGAACTGGTGAATTTCTATCAGTCACCGGTCGGCAAAAAGGTGCTGAGCAAAATGCCTGAGCTGTCGCAGCAGTCAGTGCAACTGACCCAGACTCGTCTGGAAAGCGCAGGTCCTGTGGTCAACAAGCTGCTCGCCGACATGAGTGCCGAGCTTGAGCCGGCCAAGGCCGCACCTGCGAAAAAACCTTGAGCCTCCACTCTGAGACATCGTACCGATCATGAGCATGCAGCAACGTATCGAAACGGCCCTGGCCGACCTGCAACCTCTGCACCTGCAAGTGCTGAATGAAAGCCATATGCACAGCCGGGGCCAGGAGACGCACTACAAGGCGATCCTGGTCTGCGAGTCATTCCAGGGGCTCAATGCTGTCAAGCGTCATCAAAAGGTCTATGCCACTCTCGGCGGCCTGATGCAAGAGTTTCACGCGCTGGCGCTGCACACTTACACCCCGCAGGAGTGGGCGGCAAACAGCGATGTACCGGCGTCGCCGACCTGCGCAGGCGGTCACGCCTGAGGCCTGCGGCTTATTGATCCAGGTCAATATCCAGCGCTGTCTGCCAGCTCAGGTTTTTTGCTAGAATCCGCGCCGCGCCGCACTTGGCCGGCGCGTTTTCATTTCTGTTCTGTCCGGTAGGCCCTTTGCGAGGGTCACCACCTGGAGATATTGATGACTCAAACGTCGATGACCGCGCCGATCGTCGTGGCTGCGCTATACAAGTTCGTCACCCTCGACAATTACCTTGAGCTGCGTGAGCCGCTGCTCAATGCCATGCTCGCCAACGGCGTCAAAGGCACCCTGCTGATTGCCGAGGAAGGTATCAACGGCACCGTGTCTGCAACCCGCGAGGGGATCGACGGTTTGCTGGCCTGGCTGCGCAGTGACCCGCGGCTGGTGGACATCGACCACAAGGAATCCTACTGCGACGAACAGCCGTTCTATCGCACCAAGGTCAAGCTCAAGAAAGAGATCGTGACCCTGGGCGTGCCAGGCGTCGACCCCAACAAGGCGGTCGGGACCTATGTCGAGCCGCAGGACTGGAACGCGCTGATCAGCGACCCTGAAGTGCTGTTGATCGATACGCGCAACGACTATGAAGTGTCGATCGGCACCTTTGAAGGCGCGATCGATCCGAAAACCACCACCTTCCGCGAGTTTCCCGACTACATCAAGGCCAACTTCGACCCGAAGGTGCACAAGAAGGTCGCCATGTTCTGCACCGGCGGCATCCGCTGCGAAAAGGCCTCCAGCTACATGCTCGGTGAAGGCTTCGAAGAGGTCTATCACCTCAAGGGCGGGATTCTCAAGTACCTCGAAGAGGTGCCGCAGGAGCAGACCCTGTGGCGCGGCGACTGCTTTGTGTTCGACAACCGCGTAACGGTACGTCACGACTTGTCTGAAGGCGACTACGATCAATGTCATGCCTGTCGTAATCCGGTCAGTGTCGAGGACCGTGCCAGCGAGCATTACGTGCCGGGTATCAGTTGCCCGCATTGCTGGAATACCCTGAGCGAAAAGACCCGCCGCAGCGCCATCGACCGGCAGAAGCAGATCGAGCTGGCCAAGGCGCGTAATCAGCCACACCCGATCGGCTACAACTATCGCCAAGCATCGGAAACGGAGGCCTGAGCCATGTCCGCTCGTCTGGTGTATGTGATGGACCCGCTTTGTTCATGGTGCTGGGGCTTCGCTCCGGTCGCCGAGGCTCTGGTGCGCCAGGCACAGGACAGCGGTGTGCAACTGCACCTGGTGATGGGCGGACTGCGCGCCAACGATGCGCCGCTGGACCCTTCCACCCGGCGCTACATCCTTGATCACTGGCAGTCGGTGCAGCAGACCACCGGCCAGCCGTTTCTGTTCGACGCGGCTTTGCCTGAAGGTTTTGTCTATGACACCACCCCGGTGTGCCGGGCGGTGGTCACCGCACGACAGCTCGACCCGCAGGCGGCCTGGCGATTGGTGGGCCTGATTCAGGCAGCGTTTTATGCCGCAGGCCGCGACGTGACTCAAGGTTCACTGTTGGCCGAGCTGGCCGAGCAGGCGGGGCTGGATCGCCTGCAGTTTGCCGAGCTGTTCGACAGCGCCGAACTCAAAAGCGCCACGGCGGCGGATTTTGCCTGGGTTCAGGGGCTGGGGATTGCCGGCTTTCCGACTTTGCTGGCCGAACGTAACGGCCAACTGGCGTTGCTGACCAACGGCTACCAGCCCGTGGACGCCCTGGCGCCATTGCTGGCCCGCTGGCTGGAGCGCGCTGCCAGTGCCTGATACACCCGGCGACACGGCGGCAACTTCCACCACGACCGATCGGCTGAGCTGGGCGGATATTCGCGCGCTGGTGTTGCGCCACAAAAAGGCGTTATGGACGGCCAATGGCGTGGCGATCATGGCCACCCTGTGCAGTGTGCCGATTCCCTTGCTGTTGCCGCTGCTGGTCGATGAAGTGCTATTGGGCCATGGCGATACGGCGTTGCGCTTCATGGACCGGCTGCTGCCTGAAAGCCTGCACCAGGCGGTGGGCTATATCGGCCTGATGCTGCTGGCGACTTTGCTGCTGCGTCTGGGGGCGCTGCTGTTCAACGTGTTGCAGGCGCGGTTGTTTGCCCGCTTGTCCAAAGACATTGTCTATCGCATTCGCTTGCGTCTGATCGAGCGCCTCAAGCGTATCGCCCTGCGTGAATACGAGAGTCTCGGCGGCGGGACGGTGACCACCCATCTGGTCACTGATCTGGACACGCTGGACAAGTTCGTCGGCGATACCCTCAGCCGCTTTCTGGTAGCGATGCTGACCCTGACCGGCACGGCTGCCGTCCTGATGTGGATGCACTGGAAGCTGGCGCTGTTGATTTTGCTGTTCAACCCGTTGGTGATCTTCGCCACCGTACGGCTGGGCAAGCGGGTCAAACACCTTAAAAAACTGGAAAACGACAGCACCGCACGCTTCAGCGAAGCCTTGAGCGAGACCCTTGAGGCGATACAGGAGGTTCGTGCCGGCAATCACCAGGGCTTTTTCCTGGGCCGGCTTGGCCTGCGTGCCCGCGAGGTGCGTGACTACGCGGTCAATTCACAATGGAAAAGCGATGCCTCAGGGCGCGCCAGTGCGCTGTTGTTCCAGTTCGGTATCGATCTGTTTCGTGCGGCGGCGATGCTCACTGTGCTGTTCTCTGATCTGTCCATCGGTCAGATGCTGGCGGTGTTCAGCTACCTGTGGTTCATGATCGGCCCGGTGGAGCAGTTGCTTAACCTGCAATACGCCTGGTACGCCGCTGGCGGCGCGCTGAGCCGTATCAACGAACTGCTGGCGCGGGCCGATGAACCGCGTTATCCCGGCCACGCCGACCCGTTTGCCGGCCGGCAGACAGTGGGCATTGAAGTGTGTGGCCTGAGTTTCGGTTACGGCGCCGAGCGGGTCCTGGATCAGGTGAATCTGTCGATTGCGCCCGGTGAAAAGGTCGCCATCGTGGGCGCCAGCGGAGGCGGCAAGAGCACCCTGGTGCAGTTGTTACTGGGCTTGTACACAGCTGATGCCGGCAGCATCCGGTTTGGCGGTGCAACCCAGCAGGAGATCGGCCTTGAGCGGTTGCGTGAGCGCGTCGCAGTGGTGTTGCAGCATCCGGCACTGTTCAACGACAGTGTCCGCGCCAACCTGACCATGGGACGCGATCGCAGTGATGAGGCTTGCTGGCAGGCGTTGCAGATCGCGCAACTGGACGCCACCGTGCGCAGCATGCCGCAGGGGCTCGATACCGTGGTTGGACGTTCCGGGGTACGGCTTTCAGGCGGCCAGCGGCAACGCCTGGCGATTGCGCGGATGATCCTCTCTGAGCCGCAGGTGGTGATTCTTGATGAGGCCACCTCGGCGCTGGATGCTGCGACCGAGTACAGCCTGCACCAGGCTCTGGGCCGCTTTCTGCAAAGCCGGACCACGCTGATCATTGCCCACCGCCTGTCCGCCGTGAAGCAGGCTGACCGGGTGCTGGTGTTCGATGGCGGGCGCATTGCCGAAGACGGCGACCATCAGCAACTGATCGCTGACGGCGGTTTGTATGCTCGGTTGTACGGGCATCTGCAGCAGGTTTGAGACGCGTTGCAGCATTTCTGGCAATTGTCGCCAATCGCCCTGCCGCGATCATGGATTTGGCCTAGGCTTGGCTGAGGATCATCAGTCAGGCAATCGGTGAAACGAACTTCATGAAGCCCGCACGGACTCTTGCCCGACCGCGTTTGCTGGGCATCGTATGGCCTTTTATTGTCGTGGTGCTGTTTCAGGCGCTGCTCGGCTGCTTCAGCCTGTACATGATGTCGGCCATGCGCAGCTATGTCGGTGGTGAAAGCCTCTGGTCCAAAGGCCAGAAGGACGCGGTCCGTTATCTGGACCTGTATGCCTTGAGCCATGACCCGCACGACTACCTCAGGTATCGCCAGGCGATTGCCATCCCTGAGGGCGGGCGCAAGCTGCGCGAGGCGCTCGATCTCCCTGAACCTGATCTCGCCGCGGCGCGTGCGGGTGTTCTACAAGGCGGCAATCATCCTGAAGATGTCGCACGCATCATCTGGCTGTATCGCCATTTCCGTGACATCGGGGCCATGCAGCAAGCGTTGCATTGGTGGTTGCAGGGCGATGCTTATCTGGCCGAGCTTGATGAGCTGGCGAGCAGCATGCGCCAGCACATCGCTCAAGGGCAGCCTGATGCGCAGACCGTGGCGCAATGGCGCGAGCGAATCGAGCAGCTCAATGCCCGTATCACCCCGGCGGCCATGGCCTTCAGTGAGGCGCTGGGGCAGGGGTCTCGATCGTTATTGCGGGTGCTGATCGTCATCAATCTGCTGACGGCCCTGATCCTGATTGCGCTGGCCTTGCTGCGCACCCACAACCTGTTGGTGCTGCGCCGGGCGATTGCCGATGACTTGCAACGCGAAAGAAAACGCGCCCAGGTTACGCTGGAGTCAATTGTTGACGGGGTCATTACCACGGATGTGCAAGGCAATATCCTGTACCTGAACCCGGCCGCCGAGCAACTGACCCACTGGCAGAGTGACCAGGCGGCCGGCACGCCGCTGGCAGCGCTGTTCAACCTGCTGGACGAGCATGCCCGGCGCGAGAGTGCCACGCTGATCGAGCATGTCCTCGGCGGTCAATTCAAGAGCGGCGCGTTGCATTGCAAACTGATCCAGCGCCTGGACGGCAGCACTGTTGCGGTTTCTCTGGTCGGTGCGCCGATTCTCACCGACGGCCAGATCAGCGGCGCGGTATTGGTGCTGCACGATCTGACCCAGGAGCGCCAATACATCGCCAATCTTTCCTGGCACGCCGCTCATGACCCTTTGACCGGGCTGGTCAACCGCAGCGAGTTCGAATATCGGCTTGAGCAACTGCTTGAACAGCCGGTGGCGCAAGAGCTCGAGCGAGTGCTGATGTTGCTCGATCTGGACCAGTTCAAGCTGATCAATGACAACTACGGACATGCGGCCGGTGATGCCCTGTTACGACACCTGTGCACGGTGCTGCCGCAAGGCTTGCGTGAGGGTGACACCCTGGCGCGGCTGGGCGGCGACGAGTTTGGCATTTTGCTGCACGATTGCCCGGCCGATTCAGTGCAGGGCGTCGCTGAAGGGCTGCGCAGCGTGGTGGAGAACCTGCATTTTGTCTGGAAAGGCCGCGCGCTGGTGACCACTGTGAGCATCGGTGTGGTACTGATCGGCGCGGCTCAGATCAGCCTGGAGGATGCCCTGCGCGCCGCCGACCTGGCGTGTTATATGGCCAAGGAAAAGGGCCGCAACCGTATCCAGCTGTATCACCCCAATGATTTGGAGTTGTCGCTGCGCTCTGGCGAGATGGCCTGGATTCAGCGCCTGCATCGTGCGCTGGAAGAAAACCGTTTCTGTCTGTACGCTCAGGAAATTGCCCCGCTCGGTGATGATGGCGACCCGGTACGGCACATCGAGATTCTCCTGCGCCTGCGTGACGAGTCCGGCAACATCGTGGTTCCGGATCGCTTTATCCCTGCTGCAGAGCGCTTTGGCCTGATGACCTCGCTGGATCGCTGGGTGGTGCGTAGCGTGTTCAAACTGATTGCCGAGTGCCGGAGCGACGAACAGCATGCCGAGCCCAGGGTGTTATGTGCTATCAATCTGTCCGGTGCCAGTATTGGCGACACGGCCTTTCTGGGCTACCTCAAGGAGCAGTTCAGCCAGTACGCCGTGGCGCCGCAGACCATCTGCTTTGAAATCACCGAAACCACGGCCATCGCCGATCTGGGCAGTGCGATCGTGTTCATCAACGAACTCAAGGCATTGGGATGCCAGTTCTCGCTTGACGATTTTTGTGCGGGCATGTCGTCGTTTGCCTACCTCAAGCATTTGCCGGTGGACTTTCTCAAAATTGATGGCAGCTTCGTCAAGGACATGCTCGACAACGCGGTCAATCGCTCGATGGTGGAGGTCATCAACCACATTGGCCATGTGATGGGTAAGCGGACCATTGCCGAATATGTCGAGACGCCTTTGATCGAAGCGGTTCTGCAGGAAATGGGCGTGGATTTTGCGCAGGGTTACCTGATCGGTCGCCCCGAATTATTGACTCGCGAAAGTCTTTATAAGGAGCCCGTGCGGCGTGGCGTGCAGCCAGCACGGGAAAGGATGGCTCCGGCAGGGGGGGAGGAGGTTTCGCTCTACCGGGGCAGGATCGAAACGTAGCACCCGTGAGGTGCGAATAAATGGAGTTATACAATGATCGACACTTTTGTCCGAACTGGCCCACTCATGGAACCGGGCAGTTACCCGGGTTGGGCACAGCAATTGATCAACGATTGCAGTGGCGCCAAGGCTCGCGTGGTCGGGCATGAGCTGTACCAGCGGATGCGTGACGCACGCCTGAGCCCTACGGTCATGCGCCATTACCTGATTGGCGGTTGGCCGGTGGTGGAGCAGTTTTCGGTGTACATGGCGCAGAACCTGATCAAGACCCGTTTTGGCCGTCATCCCGGTGAAGACATGGCGCGCCGCTGGCTAATGCGCAATATTCGCGTCGAACTTAATCACGCTGATTATTGGGTCAACTGGTGCGAGGCCCACGACGTCAGCCTCAGCGACCTCAAGGCGCAGCGCGTTGCGCCTGAGCTGCATGCGTTGAGCCACTGGTGCTCGCAGAGCTGCACCAGCGACAGCCTGGCAGTGGCCATGGCGGCGACCAACTATGCTATCGAGGGCGCTACCGGCGAATGGGCTGCCCTGGTGTGCTCCACCGGCACCTACGCCGAAGCCTTCCCGAATGAGTCCCGCAAACGGGCCATGAAATGGCTGAAGATGCACGCCCAGTATGACGACGCCCATCCATGGGAAGCGCTGGAAATCATCTGCACCCTGATCGGCAACCATGCCAGCGAAGCGCAGCAATATGAATTGCGTCAGGCCATTACCCGCAGCTACGACTACATGTACCTGTTTCTGGAACGCTGTATGCAACTTGAACGCAGCAGTAAGCCGGTACGTGAACTGCTCGCCGAACCTGCGTAAAGATACGGGTCGGGTGGGGATGTGCGGGAGCGGATTTATCCGCGAAGAACATTCGAAACACGCAATGTATCGTGGCTAACGCCGCTCCTGTGGCGGGCTCAGCCCGCCATCATCATCCGGTTGCGGCCTTCACGCTTGGCCGCATACAGCGCACTGTCAGCCCGGCGCAGCAAGCTGTCGACCGATTCGGCCGGCAATAATGTCGCGCAGCCCAGGCTGATACTTGGCCGCAGGCCATCCAGACCAACAACCTCCAGCGCCTCCACCGTCTGGCGCAAACGTTCGCCAATCATCGCCGCGGCCTCGCGATCAGTGTTCACCAGAATGATCACGAACTCCTCGCCGCCATAGCGAAATACCCGGTCGACATTACGCACTTGCTGCTTGAGCGTCTGCGCCACACTTTTGAGTACCTGGTCACCATTGACGTGCCCATGGGTGTCATTGATCTGCTTGAAATGGTCGATATCCAGCATCAGCAACGACAGCGGCTGGCGATAACGCCGCGAGTCATCCACCTCCCGGGTCAGAACCTGGTCCATCGCCACACGATTGCCGGTATCGGTCAGCGGGTCACGCAACGCGCTTTTGATCGCCATCCGGTACAGCAAGGCATTGCGCAAAGGGTAGAGCAGGCAACTGACCAGCCCTTGCAGGTCATCGCCCAGCGCAGCACTCAACGGATGGCGGTGATGCAGTTCCAGTTGCCCGAGCGGCTCACCAGCATGGCTGAGATCGTAACGGGTGCCAGGTGGGGTGCAGTCGCCGAACGACAGTTGCAGGTCACTGGCGGCATGGCTGTAAGTGAGGCCATCGAGCAGCCCGGCCTGGGTCAGCCCCTTGCAGAACATCTCCAGGATGCGGTCGGCCTCCAGGCTGGTCTGCAGTTGCTGAGCCAGTTGATAACCCAGTTGACGCATGTCCACAGGGTGTTCCTGAACTGACAGGCGAGGGCGCGCCGGTGGGCGCGGCACGCTGCTGGTATCAATGACCACTGGGTCGATCCGGGGTGGAGAACTCATCTATTCACTCCTCAGCACATTCCTTGAGGCTGGTTTGGTTAGAGCGAAATGCATGCCAATCGGTTCATTCATCCTGAATGCTAGAAAAAACAACGTCTTACAGATGAGATGGCGCCCAAGATAGCGGCAGCGGCTTGACGCAGGGGCATGTTTTAACAGATTTCGGCGTCACTATGCGTCGTTTTGCCGCCGCATGTGACGCCTTGCACATCATTTTTGGGCGTTGAACGCCTGGCCGTTGATGCCAGCGCTGTCCGGCCCCATCAGGTACAGGTACACCGGCATGATCTGTTCGGGAGTGGGGTTGTCGAGGGGATTCTCGGCAGGATAGGCCTGGGCGCGCATGTCAGTGCGGGTCGCGCCGGGGTTGACGCTGTTGGCACGGACCGCCGCCACACCGTCCAGTTCATCGGCCAGGGTCTGCATCAGCCCTTCGGTGGCAAACTTCGACACGCCGTAGGCGCCCCAGTAAGCACGGCCCTTGCGTCCGACGCTGCTGGAGGTGAAGACCACCGAGGCGTCACTCGATTGCTTGAGCAACGGCAGCAGCGCCTGGGTAAGCATGAACATGGCGTTGACGTTGATGTGCATCACGCGCATGAAGTTTTCACCCGACAGCTGTTCCAGCGGCGTGCGCGGGCCAATGATCGAGGCATTGTGCAACAGGCCGTCAAGCTGGCCGAATTCGGCTTCGAGCATCGCTGCCAGTTCGTCGTACTGATGTGGCAGGGCGGTCTCCAGATTGAACGGGATCACCGCCGGGCGCGGATGGCCGGCTGCTTCGATCTGGTCGTAGACCTGGCTGAGGTTGGCTTCGGTCTTGCCCAGCAACAGCACCGTCGCACCGTGGGCGGCGTAGCTGCGTGCTGCGGCAGCACCGATACCGCGGCCGGCACCGGTGACCAGAATGACCCGGCCTTTGAGTAGCTCGGGGCGGGCGCAATAGTCGAACATTGTCAGTCTTCCTTGGAGTCGGGCAGTGCTCAGCAGCTGCACAGAGCGTTATCGAGGACCTGGCGCAACTGCAGCGGATGATCCACCACCACATCGGCGCCCCAATGGTTCGGGTTGTCGTTGGGGTGAATGTAGCCATAGCGCACGGCGGCCGTGCGGGTGCCGGCATCGCGGCCCGACTCGATGTCGCGCAGGTCGTCGCCGACGAACAGCACGCTGGCAGGATCCAGGTCCAGGCGGCTGCAGGCCAGGATCAGTGGCTCGGGATGCGGTTTGCTGTGGGTCACATGATCCGGGCAGATCAACAGTGCCGAGCGCTGCGCCAGGCCCAGTTGCTCCATGATCGGTGCGGCGAAGCGCACCGGCTTGTTGGTCACCACGCCCCAGATCAGCCCGGCTTTTTCGATGTCGGCAAGCAACTCGGCCATGCCGTCGAACAGGCGGCTGTGCACTGCGCAGTTGTGTTGGTAACGTTCGAGAAACTCCAGGCGCAGGGCTTCGAATTCCGGAGCGCTGGGCGACAGGCCGAAGGTTGCCGAGACCATGGCCTTGGCGCCGCCGGAGATTTCGTCGCGGATCAGCTTGTCGTCCACTGGCGCAAAACCGCGCTCGGCCAGCATCGCCTGGCAAATGGCGATGAAGTCCGGGGCGGTGTCCAGTAACGTGCCATCCATATCGAACAGGACCGCTCTCAAGCGCATGCTCAGGCCTCCTTCACGGTCTGGATCATGTAGTTGACGTCAACGTCGGCGGCCAGCTTGTAATGCTTGGTCAGCGGGTTGTAGGTCAGGCCGATGATGTCCTTGACCTGCAGTCCGGCAGCGCGGCTCCAGGCGCCCAGTTCCGAAGGGCGGATGAATTTCTTGAAATCGTGGGTGCCACGCGGAAGCATGTTGAGGATGTACTCGGCCCCGACAATGGCGAACAGGTAGGCCTTGGGGTTGCGGTTGATGGTGGAGAAGAACACCTGGCCACCCGGTTTGACCATACGGCAGCAGGCCGCGATCACCGAGGACGGGTCAGGCACGTGTTCGAGCATTTCCAGGCAGGTGACCACATCGAACTGTTCGGGCATTTCCAGCGCCAGGTCTTCGGCAGTGATCTGCCGGTATTGGACTTGCACCCCGGATTCGAGCTGGTGCAACTGGGCCACCGCCAGCGGCGCTTCGCCCATGTCGATACCGGTCACGGTGGCACCGCGCAAGGCCATGGCCTCGCTGAGGATGCCGCCGCCGCAGCCGACGTCGAGGACGTTCTTGCCGGCCAGGCTGACCCGCTCGTCGATCCAGTTGACCCGTAGCGGGTTGATGTCGTGCAGAGGTTTGAACTCACTTTCGCGGTCCCACCAGCGATGGGCCAGGGCCTCGAATTTGGCGATTTCAGCGCGATCGACGTTGCTCATCGGATGTCCCTCTTGAAGATGTGAATTCGGTGGAGTCCGGCAGCCGCCAACAGACGGATGGTCAGGGGGCGCTGGACAGTCATTGAGTGCGGTCGGCAATGCGCCGACCCCATGCCATGGCGCTTGCGCACAGGGCTTGTTCATCCATGCGGGTCAGGCGGCGATCTTCCAGTAATGGCTTGCCGGCGACCCATACGTGGCGGACGCAATCGCGGCCGCTGGCGTAGATCAATTGTGATACCGGATCATAGACCGGTTGTACGGCCAGCCCTGACAGGTCGAACGCGACCAGGTCGGCAGCCTTGCCAAGCTCCAGCGAGCCGGTTTGCTGCTCGATACCCAGGGCACGGGCGCCGTTGAGCGTGGCCATGCGCAATGCGCGGTGCGCGTCCAGGGCGCTGGCCGAGCCGGCGACGGCCTTGGCCAGCAAGGCGGCGGTGCGGGTTTCACCCAGCAGGTCCAGATCGTTGTTGCTCGCCGCGCCATCGGTGCCCACTGCGACATTGACCCCGGCTTGCCACAGTCGCTCTACCGGGCAGAAGCCGCTGGCCAGTTTAAGGTTCGATTCCGGGCAGTGAATGACACTGGTGTTGCTTTCTACCAGCAAGGCCAGGTCTTCGTTGCTGATCTGGGTCATGTGCACGGCCTGGAAGCGCGGCCCCAGCAGGCCAAGGCGCTGCAGGCGGGCCAGTGGACGCTCCTGGCGCTGCTCGACCGATTGTTGCACTTCGAAGGCGGTCTCGTGCACATGCATATGGATCATGGCGTCGAGTTCATCGGCGATGACCCGCACCCGTTCCAGGTTCTCGTCATTGACCGTGTAGGGCGCGTGGGGGCCGAAGGCGACGTTGATGCGCGGATGGTGGAGCAGGTCATTGAACAGTTCGATGCCGACATGCAGCGCTTCGTCGATGTTGCGTGCGCCGGGCACCGGAAAATCCAGCACCGGCACGCAGATCTGGGCGCGCATGCCGCTGTCGTGCACCCGCTCGGCAGCCACTTTGGGGTAGAAGTACATGTCCGAAAAACAAGTAACGCCGCCCTTGAGCTGCTCTGCAATGGCCAGGTCGGTGCCGTCGCGCACGAATGCTTCATCGACCCAGCGGCTTTCGGCCGGCCAGATGTGTTCCTGCAGCCATGTCATCAGCGGCAGATCATCAGCCATGCCGCGAAACAGGGTCATCGCCGCGTGGCCGTGGGCGTTGATCAGGCCGGGAGCCAGCAGCATGCCCGGCAGCTCGCGGGTTTCTGTTGGTGACAGGCGCAGGGCATCGGTCCTTGGGCCGATCCAGACGATGCAGCCGTCGCGGATGCCGATGCCATGTTCCCTCAGCACCACCCCGGCAGGTTCGACCGGCACCAGCCAGTCCGGCAGGAGCAGAAGGTCAACGGGTGTACTGGCTGTGGGCATGACAGACTTCCGGGGTTGGTTCAGATTGTGTACAACGACAGCGTGAGTCGGTGGTCAGGCAAGGTGGTGGGTCACTTGCAGCACGGGCTTTGAGCCTGGTAATGGCGAAGTATACCCGAGCGTCTGGTTGGCCGGCTCGCTATAATCGGTCGCTTTTTTATTCAGGTTCTGGATTGTTGACGATGGAGTGGGCGATGCGCGATCAGTTGTTGGCTGCGGAAAAAGTAAAGGCCATCGATTGGCGGGAAGACGCCCTGTACTTGCTTGATCAGCGGGTATTGCCGCGCGAAGAGGCCTGGCTGGCCTGTCATGATGTCCAGGCGGTGGCGGCCGCGATCAGCGCCATGGTGGTGCGCGGCGCGCAGGCGATCGGCGTCAGTGCTGCCTATGGGGTGCTGCTCGCGGCGCGGGCGCGGATGGCGGCCGGTGGCGACTGGCAGTCGGCGCTGGACGCCGACTTCGCTTTGCTGGACGCTGCGCGGCCCACGGCGGTCAACCTGTCCTGGGCGCTGAACCGCATGCGAGAGCGCCTGCAACGTCTGAAGTCTGATGACGACCCGTTGCGAATTCTGGCGGCCGAAGCGGCGGCTATTCATCTCTCTGATCGCGATGCCAACCTGACCATGGCACAACTGGGGGCCGAACTGATCCGCAAGCAGCAGGGCAACCTGCAGGCGGTGCTGACCCACGGCAACGCTGGCGCGCTGGCCACCGGCGGGTTCGGTACGGCGCTGGGGGTGATCCGCGCCGCGCACCTGGAAGGCATGATCGAGCAGGTCTATGTCGATGAAACCCGGCCCTGGTTACAAGGCTCGCGGCTGACCGCCTGGGAGCTGGCCAGCGAAGGCATCCCGGTCAGTGTGATTGCCGACTCGGCGGCGGCGCATCTGATGCGTACCAAGGGGATTACCTGGGTGGTGGTCGGTGCTGACCGGATCACCGCCAACGGTGATGTGGCAGCCAAGATCGGCACCTATCAACTGGCGGTGGCAGCGATGCATCACGGCGTGCGGTTCATGGTCGTGGCACCGAGTTCGTCGATCGACATGGACACCACCAGTGGTGACGGCATCGTCCTCGAAGAGCGCGATGGCCTTGAATTGCTGGATGTGGGCGGCCAGCCACTGGCTGCCAGAGTCGGCGCGTTCAATCCGGTGTTCGATGTCACCCCGGCGGATCTGATTGACGCCATTGTCACTGAAAAGGGCGTGGTCGAACGGCCCGATACCGCCCGGCTGGCGCAGTTGATGAGCCGCAAGCACCTGCATTGATTGCCGTTCGTCGCCTGCCAGGCAGGATTGTCGGTGGTTCTCTGGCGGCCTGAGAGCGTCTCTCGGCGTTGCCGCGCTCAAGTGGCTCACATCCATTGCTTGCAAGGGATGTGAGCGTGACGGCGATTGTGCTAACATCCGGCGGTTTTCGGGGGCGCTATTCGCAGTCCCTCCAACTGCGCAGATCCATGGCGTAACCCGTTGATTTGTCGTAAGTCGTCGCCTGGTGTCAACCGGGGGCGGCGAGCCTTGATCGTTCCGCAGGGGGCGTTGGGGTTTCACCAGAAAAAGGAATCAGGCTTCTCATGGGTGAACTGGCCAAAGAAATTCTTCCGGTCAATATCGAAGACGAGCTGAAACAGTCCTACCTGGATTACGCCATGAGCGTGATTGTCGGGCGGGCACTGCCGGATGCTCGCGATGGCCTGAAGCCCGTGCACCGGCGTGTGCTGTACGCCATGAGTGAACTGGGCAACGACTGGAACAAACCGTACAAGAAATCCGCCCGTGTGGTCGGTGACGTGATCGGTAAGTACCACCCCCACGGTGACACTGCGGTCTACGACACCATCGTGCGGATGGCCCAGCCTTTCTCGCTGCGCTACCTGCTGGTCGATGGCCAGGGCAACTTCGGTTCGGTCGACGGCGACAACGCGGCGGCGATGCGATACACCGAAGTGCGGATGACCAAGCTCGCCCACGAGCTGATGGCCGATCTGCACAAAGAGACTGTCGACTGGGTGCCCAACTACGACGGCACCGAGCTGATCCCGGCGGTCATGCCGACCAAGATTCCCAACCTGCTGGTCAACGGTTCCAGCGGTATTGCCGTGGGCATGGCGACCAACATTCCGCCGCACAACCTCGGTGAAGTCATTGACGGTTGCCTGGCGCTGATCGACAACCCCGAGCTGTCGGTCGACGAACTGATGCAGTACATCCCCGGCCCGGATTTCCCGACCGCCGGTGTAATCAACGGGCGTGCCGGCATTCTTGAGGCTTATCGCACTGGTCGCGGGCGCATCTACATGCGGGCCCGCTCGATCGTCGAAGACATCGATAAAGTCGGTGGCCGCCAGCAGATCGTCATCACCGAGCTGCCGTACCAGCTCAACAAGGCCCGGTTGATCGAAAAGATCGCCGAGCTGGTCAAGGAAAAACGCCTCGAAGGCATCACCGAGCTGCGTGACGAGTCCGACAAGGACGGCATGCGGGTGGTCATCGAGCTGCGTCGTGGCGAAGTGCCTGAGGTGGTGCTCAACAACCTCTACGCCCAGACCCAACTGCAAAGCGTCTTCGGCATCAACATTGTCGCGCTGATCGACGGTCGTCCACGGATCCTCAACCTCAAGGACCTGCTGGAAGCTTTCGTTCGTCACCGTCGCGAAGTGGTTACCCGCCGCACCGTGTTCGAACTGCGCAAGGCGCGTGAGCGTGGCCACATCCTTGAAGGCCAGGCGGTTGCGCTGTCGAACATCGACCCGGTCATTGCCCTGATCAAGGCTTCGCCGTCGCCGGCCGAGGCCAAGGAAGGGCTGATCAGCACGCCTTGGGAATCCAGTGCGGTGGTGGAAATGGTCGAGCGCGCCGGCGCCGATGCCTGCCGTCCGGAAAACCTCGATCCGCAATATGGCCTGCGTGATGGCAAGTATTTCCTGTCGCCGGAACAGGCCCAGGCGATCCTCGATCTGCGTCTGCACCGTCTGACCGGTCTGGAGCACGAGAAGCTGCTGGGCGAGTATCAGGAGATCCTCAACCAGATCGGCGAGCTGATCCGCATCCTCAACAGCGCCACGCGCCTGATGGAAGTGATTCGCGAAGAGCTGGAACTGATCCGTGCCGAATACGGCGATGCGCGCCGCACCGAGATCATCGAGTCGACTGGCGACCTGACCCTGGGCGACCTGATTACCGAAGAAGACCGTGTGGTGACCATTTCCCACGGTGGCTACGCCAAGACCCAGCCGTTGACCGCTTACCAGGCCCAGCGCCGTGGCGGTAAGGGCAAGTCGGCTACCGGGATCAAGGATGAGGACTACATCGCGCACCTGCTGGTCGCCAACAGCCACACCACGCTGATGATGTTCTCCAGCAAAGGCAAGGTGTACTGGCTCAAGACCTACGAGATTCCTGAAGCGTCGCGTGCCGCCCGCGGTCGTCCGCTGGTTAACCTGCTGCCGCTGGATGAGGGTGAGTACATCACCACCATGCTGCCGGTCGAGGAGTACACCGTCGGCCACTTCATTTTCATGGCCACCGCCAACGGGACCGTGAAGAAGACGCCGCTGGAGCAGTTCGCCCGTCAACGCAGTGTGGGCCTGATCGCCCTGGAACTCGATGAAGGCGATGTGCTGATCAGCGCTTCGATCACCGATGGCAGTCGCGAAGTCATGCTGTTCTCTGACGGTGGCAAGGTCACCCGCTTCAACGAGAACGAAGTGCGTGCCATGGGGCGTACCGCTCGTGGTGTGCGCGGTATGCGTCTGGCTGAAGGGCAGAAGCTGATTTCCATGCTGATCCCGGAAGAGGGCAGCCAGATTCTCACCGCTTCCGAGCGTGGTTATGGCAAGCGTACGGCTATCAGCGAGTTCCCCGAGTACAAGCGTGGCGGCCAGGGCGTGATTGCCATGGTCAGCAACGAGCGTAACGGCCGTCTGGTCGGGGCGATCCAGGTGCTCGACGGTGAAGAGATCATGCTGATCTCCGACCAGGGCACTCTGGTTCGTACCCGGGTCGACGAAGTGTCCAGCCTGGGTCGTAATACCCAGGGTGTGACCCTGATCAAGCTGGCCAGCGATGAAACTCTGGTTGGCCTGGAGCGGGTTCAGGAGCCTTCCGAGATCGAAGATGAAGAGCTTGATGAAGACGCGGCTGCCAGCGAGACGGATGATGAGCAACCAGCGGACGCTGCGGGTGACGAAGAGTCCGCAGACTGAAGCAATGCAGTAAATAGCTCGGGGGCAGGTTCGTTCGTGAAAACGCGTGCCTGCCCCTGCGCCTTTGCGGTGCAGTAAGGTGTGATGCCTGTGCACCGGTCCCGGATTGAGGTGCCTGCCGGCCATCCAGCGCTGTGCTGGCAGGCTGCCTGTAGCGTGAACAGACCCGAAGCATTTGACGAGAGTGGATATGAGCAAGCGAGCCTTTAACTTCTGCGCAGGTCCTGCTGCGCTCCCTGAAGCTGTTCTGCTGCGCGCCCAGGCCGAGCTGCTGGACTGGCAAGGCAAGGGCCTGTCGGTCATGGAAATGAGCCATCGCAGCGACGAGTTCGTGTCCATCGCCGAAAAGGCCGAGCAGGATCTTCGTGATCTGCTTCATATTCCCGCCAATTACAAAGTGCTGTTCCTGCAAGGTGGTGCCAGCCAGCAGTTCGCCCAGATTGCCCTGAACCTGCTGCCGGAAAACGGTGAAGCCGACTACGTCGACACCGGTATCTGGTCGCACAAGGCCATGGAAGAAGCGGCCCGCTACGGCAAGATCAACCTGGCTGCCACTGCCAAGCCTTACGATTACTTCGCCATTCCTGCTCAGCAAGAGTGGACGCTGTCGAAAAGCGCGGCGTACGTCCACTACGCGCCGAACGAAACCATTGGCGGCCTGGAATTCAACTGGATTCCAGAAACCGGCGACGTGCCGCTGGTTGCCGACATGTCGTCGGACATTCTCTCGCGTCCGGTGGATATCTCGCGGTTCGGCATGATCTACGCCGGCGCGCAGAAAAACATCGGCCCGAGCGGCATTGTTGTTGTGATCATTCGCGAAGACCTGCTCGGTCGTGCCCGTGCCCTGTGCCCGACCATGCTCGACTACAAGGTCGCAGCTGACAATGGCTCGATGTACAACACGCCGCCGACCCTGGCCTGGTATCTGTCCGGGCTGGTGTTCGAATGGCTCAAGGAGCAGGGTGGCGTCGAGGCCGTGGCCAAGGTCAATGATCTCAAGCAGCGCACCCTGTATGACTACATCGATGCCAGCGCGCTGTACAACAACCCGATCAACAAGGCTGACCGCTCGTGGATGAACGTGCCGTTCCGCCTGGCTGACGACCGCCTGGACAAACCGTTCCTGGCCGGTGCCCAGGCCAATGGTCTGCTCAACCTCAAGGGGCATCGCTCGGTAGGTGGCATGCGTGCCTCGATCTACAACGCCGTGGGCCTGGATGCCGTCAATGCGCTGGTCGCCTACATGAAAGACTTCGAGAAGGAGCACGGTTGATGTCCGATCAGGAACTCAAGGCGCTTCGCGTGCGCATCGACGCACTCGACGAGAAGATCCAGGAACTGATCAGCGAGCGGGCACGCTGCGCCCAGGACGTGGCGCGGGTGAAGATGGCGACCCTGGCCGAAGGCGAGGCGCCGGTGTTCTATCGGCCCGAGCGTGAAGCTCAGGTGCTCAAGCGGGTCATGGAGCGTAACCGTGGCCCGTTGAGCAACGAAGAAATGGCGCGTCTGTTCCGTGAGGTCATGTCTTCGTGCCTGGCGCTGGAGCAGCCGCTCAATGTTGCCTATCTCGGTCCTGAGGGCACCTTCACCCAGGCAGCGGCCATGAAGCACTTCGGCCATGCAGTGGTCAGCCGGCCGATGGCCGCGATCGACGAAGTGTTCCGCGAAGTGGTTGCCGGTGCGGTGAACTTTGGTGTGGTGCCGGTCGAAAACTCCACCGAGGGTGCGGTCAACCACACGCTCGATAGTTTTCTTGAGCATGACATGGTGATCTGTGGCGAGGTCGAGCTGCGCATCCACCATCACCTGCTGGTGGGCGAAAGCACCAAGACCCAGAGCATCACCCGCATCTACTCCCATGCCCAGTCCCTGGCCCAGTGCCGCAAATGGCTGGATGCGCACTACCCGAATGTCGAGCGCGTGGCGGTGGCAAGCAATGCCGATGCCGCCAAGCGGGTGAAAAGCGAGTGGAATTCGGCAGCGATTGCTGGCGATATGGCGGCTAGCCTGTATGGCCTGACCCGTTTGGCAGAAAAGATCGAAGATCGTCCAGACAACTCCACGCGTTTTCTGATCATCGGCAATCAGGAAGTGCCGCCGACCGGTGATGATAAAACCTCGATCATCGTGTCGATGAGCAACAAGCCGGGTGCCCTGCATGAGCTGCTGGTGCCGTTCCATGAAAACGGCCTGGACCTGACCCGCATCGAGACCCGTCCTTCGCGCAGCGGCAAGTGGACCTATGTGTTCTTCATCGATTTCGTCGGGCATCATCAGGACCCGCTGGTCAAGGCCGTGCTGGAGCAGATCCGCCAGGAAGCCGTAGCGCTCAAAGTGCTGGGTTCCTACCCCAAAGCGGTGCTCTGAAATCATGAGTGTGCAATCCAACGGGCCGCTGATCGGCCGCCTGGTGGTGGTCGGGCTCGGTCTGATCGGTGGCTCCTTTGCCAAGGGTATTCGCCAGAGCGGTTTGTGCCACGAGGTGGTGGGGGTTGACCTCAATGCCCAGTCGCGCCGCCTGGCGGTCGAGTTGGGCGTGGTGGACCGTTGCGAAGAGGATCTGGCCAAGGCCTGTGAGGGCGCCGACGTGATCCAGTTGGCGGTGCCGATACTGGGCATGGAGAAGGTCCTGGCGCGTTTGGCGCCGCTGGACCTTGGCAACGCCATCCTCACCGATGTCGGCAGCGCCAAGGGCAATGTGGTGCGTGCCGCGCAAGAAGCATTCGGTGCAATGCCGGCGCGATTCGTGCCTGGGCATCCGATTGCCGGTTCTGAGCAGAGCGGCGTCGAAGCCTCGAATGCTGACCTGTTCCGTCGCCACAAGGTAATCCTCACGCCGCTGCCGCAGACCGATCCGGACGCGGTCAGCGTGGTGCATCAGTTGTGGGCTGCACTGGGCGCGGATGTCGAGCACATGCGCGTCGAGCGTCATGATGAAGTGCTGGCCGCGACCAGTCACTTGCCGCATCTGCTGGCATTCAACCTGGTTGACTCGCTGGCCAAGCGTAACGAAAACCTGGAAATCTTCCGCTACGCGGCGGGAGGCTTTCGCGACTTTACCCGTATCGCCGGCAGTGATCCGGTGATGTGGCATGACATCTTCCTGGCCAACCGCGAAGCGGTGCTGCGGACCCTGGACACCTATCGCAGCGATCTGGATGCGCTGCGCGAGGCGGTCGAGGCAGGCGATGGTCACCAGTTGCTCGGTGTGTTCACCCGGGCGCGCATGGCGCGTGAGCATTTCGGCAAGATTCTTGCCCGGCGTGCCTATGTCGAACCTGAGGTGGCTGCTGATCTGGCGTTTGTGGCGAGCCCCGGCAGGCGGCTGGCTGGCCGGGTGCGAGTGCCGGGCGACAAGTCGATTTCCACCCGGGCGATCATTCTCGGCTCGCTGGCTGAAGGCGTTACCGAGGTCGAGGGGTTGCTTGAGGGTGAAGATGCCCTGGCGACCCTGCAGGCGTTCCGTGACATGGGCGTGGTTATCGAAGGCCCGCATCAGGGCCGGGTGGCGATCCACGGCGTTGGCCTGCACGGTCTGAAGTCGGCGCCGGGGGCGATCTACCTGGGTAACTCCGGGACCTCGATGCGCCTGCTGGCCGGTTTGCTGGCGGCGCAGAGCTTCGACAGCACCCTGACCGGCAATGCCACGTTATCGCGGCGTTCCATGAACCGCGTCGCCGAGCCATTGCGGGCCATGGGGGCGGTCGTCGAGAGTGGCGCTGAGGGTCGTCCGCCGCTGACCATTCGCGGTGGCCGACAACTGGTCGGGCAGGTCTTTGAGGCGCCGACTGCCAGTGCGCAGGTCAAGTCCTGCTTGTTATTGGCAGGGCTGTATGCCCAAGGGCGTACTACGATTATTGAGCCGACACCGACTCGCGATCATACCGAGCGGCTGCTGGAAGGGTTTGGTTACCCGATCCAGCGCAGCGCGGGGCGCTTGAGTATCGAGCCGGGGCATCGGCTGAACGGCACGCGCATCGAGGTGCCAGCGGATATGTCTTGCGCGGCGTTCTTTTTGGTCGCCGCCTCGATTGCCGAGGGTTCCGAGTTGCTGCTTGAGCACGTCGGCATCAACCCGGCCCGCACGGGTGTGATCGATATCCTGCGTCTGATGGGGGCCGATATCGAGCTGGAGAACCCGCGTCAGGCTGGCGGTGAGCCGGTCGCCGATCTGCGGGTGCGCTCGGCGCCGCTGACCGGTATCGAGATTCCCGAGGCGCTGATACCGCTGGCCGTCGACGAGTTTGCGGTGTTGTTCATCGCGGCAGCCTGTGCGCGTGGTCGCACGGTGTTGCGTGGTGCCCAGGAGTTGCGCGCCCGTGACAGTGACCGGATCCAGATCATGGCAGACGGTTTGCAGGTATTGGGTATCAAGGTCGAGCCAACCGCCGATGGCATCATTATCGACGGTGGTACTTTTACGGGCGGTGAGCTGGATGCCCGTGGCGATCATCGCGTTGCGATGGCGTTCAGCGTTGCCGCTTTGCGGGCCTCGGCGCCCATACGGATCCGCGACTGTGCCAATGTCGTGACATCCTTTCCCAATTTCCTGGCACTGTGCGCCCAGGTTGGCATGTCCGTCGCGCAAGAGGAACAATCGTGAAAATCAAAGCACCTGTCATCACCATTGACGGACCCAGTGGTTCGGGCAAAGGCACTATTGCCGGTTTGCTGGCGACCCAGTTGGGCTGGTGTCTGCTCGATTCTGGTGCGCTGTACCGTCTGCTGGCCTTTGCGGCGAGTAATCACGGGGTCGACCTGACCAATGAAGAGGCGCTCAAATTGCTGGCAGCGCACCTCGATGTGCAATTCGAGGTCGGTGACAACGGTCAGCAGCAGCGGATCATTCTTGAAGGTGAAGACGTGACCCATGCGATCCGCAACGAGCAGGTCGGCAGTGGCGCGTCTCAAGTGGCTTCGCTGCCGGCAGTGCGGGACGCTTTGTTGCAGCGTCAGCGGGCTTTTCAGGAGCAACCGGGTCTGGTCGCTGACGGTCGGGACATGGGAACCGTGGTATTTCCCGATGCCCCATTGAAGATTTTCCTGACCGCCAGTGCCGAAGAACGCGCGCGTCGTCGTTACCTGCAGTTGAAGGCCAAGGGTGATGATGTTAGTCTGTCGAGTCTGCTAGATGAGATACGTGTTCGCGACGAGCGTGACACCCAGCGAGCGGTAGCCCCGCTCAAGCCGGCGCACGACGCCATTCAGCTGGACTCCACCGAGTTATCCATCGACCAGGTGTTGCAACGCATCCTCAGTGAAGTCGCCCTGCGCGATATCACGGGATGATCAAGGAGCCATGCGGGAGACCAGACTACATCCTGCAGGCTTCCTTTTACATGAACGAAACCCACGTGGTCTGGAACGTGGCAGATGGGCGTATTCTTCGCCCTTGATCACACAGGAATTAAAATGAGCGAAAGCTTTGCAGAACTTTTTGAAGAAAGCCTGAAAACCCTGAATCTTCAGCCAGGCGCAATCATTACCGGTATCGTTGTCGACATCGACGGCGACTGGGTAACCGTACACGCTGGCCTGAAGTCCGAGGGCGTCATCCCGCTCGAGCAGTTCTACAACGACGCTGGCGAGCTGACCATCAAGGTCGGTGACGAAGTGCACGTTGCGCTGGACGCGGTCGAAGACGGCTTTGGCGAAACCAAGCTGTCCCGCGAAAAAGCCAAGCGCGCCGAGTGCTGGATTGTTCTGGAAGCAGCTTTCGCCGCTGAAGAAGTGGTCAAGGGCGTCATCAACGGCAAGGTCAAGGGCGGTTTCACCGTCGACGTCAACGGCATCCGTGCGTTCCTGCCGGGTTCGCTGGTCGACGTTCGTCCGGTTCGCGACACTACCCACCTCGAAGGCAAAGAGCTCGAGTTCAAGGTCATCAAGCTGGACCAGAAGCGCAACAACGTTGTCGTTTCCCGTCGCAGTGTCCTGGAAGCCGAGAACAGTGCAGAGCGCGAAGCGCTGCTGGAATCCCTGCAGGAAGGCCAGCAAGTCAAGGGTATCGTCAAGAACCTCACCGACTACGGCGCATTCGTGGATCTGGGCGGCGTCGATGGCCTGCTGCACATCACCGACATGGCCTGGAAGCGTATCAAGCACCCATCGGAAATCGTCAATGTTGGCGATGAGATCGATGTCAAGGTTCTGAAGTACGATCGCGAGCGCAACCGCGTTTCGCTGGGTCTGAAGCAACTGGGCGAAGACCCATGGGTTGCTATCAAGGCTCGTTACCCAGAGAGCACCCGCGTTACTGCACGCGTTACCAACCTGACCGACTACGGCTGCTTCGCAGAGCTGGAAGAAGGCGTGGAAGGTCTGGTGCACGTTTCCGAAATGGACTGGACCAACAAAAACATCCACCCGTCGAAAGTCGTTCAGGTTGGCGACGAAGTGGAAGTCATGGTTCTGGACATCGACGAAGAGCGTCGTCGTATCTCCCTGGGCATCAAACAGTGCAAGTCCAACCCATGGGAAGACTTCTCTGGCCAGTTCAACAAGGGCGACCGTATCTCCGGCACCATCAAGTCGATCACCGATTTCGGTATCTTCATTGGTCTGGACGGCGGCATCGACGGTCTGGTTCACCTGTCCGACATCTCCTGGAACGAAGCCGGTGAAGAAGCCGTTCGTCGTTTCAAGAAGGGCGACGAACTGGACACCGTTATCCTGTCGGTTGACCCGGAGCGTGAGCGCATCTCCCTGGGTATCAAGCAACTGGAAAGCGATCCGTTCTCCGAGTACGTCACTGTCAATGACAAGGGCGCGATCGTTCGCGGTACCGTGAAAGAAGTTGACGCCAAAGGCGCCATCATCGTTCTGGCCGACGACATCGAAGCGACTCTGAAAGCTTCCGAAATCAGCCGTGACCGCGTTGAAGACGCGCGTAACGTTCTGAAAGAAGGCGAAGAGATCGAAGCCAAGATCATCAGCGTTGACCGCAAGAGCCGCGTAATCAACCTGTCGATCAAGTCGAAAGACGTTGAAGACGAGAAAGAAGCCATTCAGAGCCTGCGCAACAAGCCAGAAGCTACTGAAAGCACTGGTCCTACCACTATCGGTGACCTGCTGCGTGCTCAAATGGAAAAGCAGAACTGAGTTCTGTGATCCATTGAAAAAGGGCGACTTCGGTCGCCCTTTTTTGTGCGCGCAAGAAATATTTCGTCACTCATCCCGGGCGCCCTTGTTGCGCGATGCAAATCCATCCGGTCTGGCGCAAAGCGAGGCGGGCTGCAAGCTGCCGCGCGTCATCCTCTCGTCACCTGAATATGCCGTATCAACCAGGCCGCACATAAGTCAAGATGCAGGCTGTTCAAAATCATCCGGTCATGCTAAAACCTTCGAAGCACTGATCTAGCTGCTTGAAAAAGAAGGGAAAAATATGACGAAGTCGGAGTTGATCGAACGAATTGTCACCCATCAGGGTCTTCTCTCATCCAAGGATGTCGAGTTGGCTATCAAGACCATGCTTGAACAAATGTCTCAATGTCTGGCTACCGGCGATCGAATCGAGATCCGCGGGTTTGGCAGCTTCTCGTTGCATTATCGTGCTCCCCGTGTTGGGCGCAATCCGAAGACCGGCCAGTCGGTAAGCCTGGACGGCAAGTTCGTTCCTCACTTCAAGCCCGGCAAAGAGCTGCGTGATCGGGTCAATGAGGAAGAAGAGGCGATGGGCTACAGCGTAGAAAAGGATCAGTGAATGCGTATTTTCAAACGAGTGCTGGCGGTAACCATCGTCTTGCTGTTGGTGCTGGTGACCACAGTGTTCGTCCTGGAGAACCGTCAGCCGGTAGGCCTGGTGTTCTTCGGTTGGTCGGCACCTGAGCTGGCGCTGGCTGTGCCTGTTATCCTGGCGTTGTTACTGGGCATGTTGATCGGTCCTGTGCTGGCCTGGTTTGGTAGCTTGCGGAACAAGCGTTCGGCCTCCAGTCGTACCGCCTGATGGGGATAGCGGTAGACGTCCTTTAGCTCAGGGCTATGGGTGCTGTGCCTGCTGCTGCCATGCTTGCCTACAGGCTTGGCTGATATTTTTCTCGCTACTGTGTGGCCTATGTTCTCTACGCTTGTAGGAATATTCATCACGTGCTGAGCGAATGTTCGATTAAGTGCTCAGGTTAATTCTTGGGTTTCAGCTTTTTCGGATTAAATCCGACCTTCTTCGGCTATCTTGCTGCAAAACTCCGGCTTTCTGGACATCCCCGTCCCGGCTTGAAAGTGCCTCTCCCCAAGGCACAATGCCTCCCGAACTGAACAGGTTGCTGGAGGAAGCTGCATGGATTACCCGCATATTGTTCACCATGGCGCGATCGAGCGGGTTACGGGGTCGTGTCACCAGCTGTTTATGGCGCCTCGTGAAAGTCTGCTGATTGACTGTGGTGCGGACAGTGGCGAGCTGAGCATGACAGCGCCTGATATGGATCTGGGCGTAATCAAAGCGCTGGTGATCAGCCATGTTCACAACGACCATGTCGGCCGCCTGCCAGCGCTTCTGGCTGCCGGTTACCGTGGGCCTGTGTTGTGCACCGAGCCTTCCGCCAGGCTGTTGCCGCTGGTTATCGAGGATGTGTTGAAGCACTGCGCTGTAGCGGACAAGGCTCTGTTGCGCCAGCTCGAACGGCAGCTGGTGGTCTTGGCCTTTGATCAGTGGTTCGAGTTGCCCGGCACAGCCCTGTCATGTTGCCGATTGCGTCTGCAAAGGGCGGGGCATATTCTCGGATCGGCCTATGTTGAATGTGATGTGCGCTATGGGGAGGACGGGCCTGCAACACGGGTGGTGTTTTCCGGCGATCTTGGCGCTTGCCAGACGCCTATCCTGCGCAGCCTGCGTGCACCTGAGTATGCTGACATCCTGGTGCTTGAGAGCACCTATGGCGACCGTTTGCATAAAGATCGCGGCAATCGTCAGCAGCGCCTGGAAAAGCTCATCGATCAGGCGCTGGTTGATGGCGGCACCGTGCTGTTGCCGGCATTCAGTATTGGCCGCACGCAAGAGCTGTTGTACGAGCTTGAGGATATTCTGCAGCGCAAGGCGCTAGCTGGGCCATTGCCGGCAGGTGATTGTCCGCAGGCGCTGGCCCACATCGACTGGCAGCAACTGCCAGTGATTCTTGACTCGCCACTGGCCAGCCGCTTTACCCAGGTCTATCAGGCATGCAAGGCGCACTGGGATGACGATGCGCAGCAACGACTGGCAGAGGGGCGGGCACCGTTGGCATTCGCGCAGTTGATTACCATCGACAGCCACGCGCAGCACCAGCAAGTGGTCAACTACCTGAGCAGTACGTTGCGCCCCGCCATTGTGATTGCCGGGCATGGCATGTGTGTGGGTGGCCGGATCGTCAATTACCTCAAGGCGATGCTGCAAGAGCCCCGTCACCATGTGCTGTTTGTCGGCTATCAGGCCAGGGGCACGCCGGGTTCACTGATACAGCAGGCGGCGGGGCAGGGTGAGGTGTCGCTTGACGGGCAACGCTTTGCCATCCGGGCAGGGGTCAGCACGGTGGCGGGTTACTCCGCGCACGCCGACCAATCGGGGTTATTGGCCTTCGTGCGTGACATGCAGCGTTGGCCCGCAGAAATACGTCTGGTGCACGGCGAAACACGTGCCAAACGTACGCTGGGCAAAGCGCTTGAACAGCTTTATGCGACCGTCGACCGGCCGCTGCAGTTGTTGATTCCCGGTGACTGCTGATCCTGCGTCCAGTCGGTCAGCCAGGCTGCCATGATGTTAAACTTGCTGCTTATTGGAATTACCCATCCGTGTTTTTTCCGTGTTCAGAGGTCAGATATTGAGAGTCAGGGAATGCGCCAGCCTGTAGCGGTTGCGGTAACGGGCGCGACAGGATTTGTTGGCCGGGCGCTGGTCCGGCGCCTGGTTGCCCTTGAGCTGCCCTGCGTGCGGGCGGCTGTGCGCAAGGTTGGGCACGGGCTGGACCCGGCAGTGGAAGTGGTCATGGTCGATGACCTGGCTGCCGATAATCGCTGGCATGAGTTTGTCGCAGGTATCGATGTGGTTGTGCACTGCGCCGCCCGGGTTCATGTGCTCGACGAGTCTGCCGGCGACCCGCAGGCGGAATATTTCCAGGCTAACGTGGCAGCGACGCTTAACCTTGCGGAACAGGCGGTTGCCGCGGGTGTCAGAAGATTCGTATTCATCAGCTCGATCAAGGTCAACGGCGAGTACTCGCTGGCTGGCTCGCCTTTCAAGGCCAGCGACCCCGGTCGCCCTGAAGATCCCTACGGCGTGTCAAAGCAGGCCGCCGAGCAGCAACTGCGTGAACTGGCTGCACGTACTGGCATGGAGGTGGTCATCGTCCGCCCGGTGCTGGTTTATGGGCCTGGGGTCAAGGCCAACTTTCTGAACATGATGCGCTGGCTGGACAAAGGTGTTCCCCTGCCGTTGGGGGCGATAAACAACCGGCGTAGCCTGGTGGCGCTGGAGAATCTGGTTGACCTGCTGGTGACTTGCCTGGCACATCCAGGCGCGGCCAACCAGACCTTGCTGGTCAGTGATGCGCAGGATCTGTCGACCACTGAATTGCTCAAGCGTGTCGGCAAGGCATTGGGCAAGCCCGCCAGGTTATTGCCAGTGCCAATGTGGTTATTGAGCACACTGGCCGCGCTATTGGGCAAGCGGGCGTTTTCGCAGCGCCTGTGCGGCTCTTTGCAGGTCGACATCGACCAGACCTGTACGCTGTTGGATTGGCGGCCGCCGGTAAGTGTCGATCAGGCGCTGCGCGAAACCGCGAATCATTATCTGGAAAATAAAAAGCATGGTTGAGTGGTTGTGGGTTCTCGGATTTGCGCTGTTGTCCTTGCTGTTGACTGCAGTCCTGCGCAGGTATGCCTTGGCTCGTAGCCTGATGGACATTCCCAATGCTCGTAGTTCGCATTCGATACCGACGCCCCGTGGCGGCGGAGTATCGATTGTCATCGCATTCTTGCTGGCAGTTTCGTGGTTAGGCGCGACAGGACGCATGCCTGCCGATCTGCTGATGGCCCTGGCCGGGGCCGGTGGCCTGGTGGCGGTTATCGGTTTTATGGACGACCACGGGCACATTGCGGCCCGCTGGCGTCTGCTTGGGCATTTTGCCGCAGCGATCTGGGCACTGGCGTGGCTGGGCGGTATGGCGCCGCTCAAGCTGCTGGGCTGGTCACTGGAGCTGGGTTGGCTGGGCAACGTTCTGGCGGTGTTCTATCTGGTCTGGATGCTCAACCTGTACAACTTCATGGATGGCATTGATGGTATCGCCAGCATTGAAGCGGTAACTGTGTGTGGCAGTGCGTGTCTGATTTATGCGCTGACCGGGCCTGGCGATCAGGTGCTGGTCGCCGCATTGCTGGCGGCTGCAGTGGCAGGTTTCCTGTACTGGAATTTTCCGCCGGCACGAATTTTCATGGGCGATGCCGGCAGTGGTTTTCTGGGCATGGTGCTCGGCGTACTGTCCTTGCAGGCTGGCTGGGTGTCGCCTTCACTGTTCTGGGCATGGCTGATCCTGCTCGGCGTGTTTGTGGTGGACGCTACCTTGACCCTGATCCGGCGTTTGCTGCGCGGCGAGAAAGTGTATGAAGCGCATCGTAGCCATGCCTATCAGTTTGCTTCGCGTCATTACGCCCGGCATCTGCCGGTAACCCTGGCGGTGCTGGTGATCAATCTGGTCTGGTTATTGCCTTGGGCACTGTTGGTGGCCAAAGGCTGGGTCGATGGTGTGACAGGTCTGGTCCTTTGCTGGTTGCCATTGGTGTGGCTGGCCTTGAAATTCAAGGCCGGGCAGGCTGAGCGGGGCTGATTTGACAGCGCGGACCAGCGGTTTTTCATATAGATTGTAACAATTGCTTCGACGAGCTCGGGGCCTGGATGGTTGTAGTGAGGTTTCAAACGAGGTGGCAAGGATTGATTGAGGACACCATGGACAAGATACGAACCTTTCTGCTGGCGCTGCCGCGTCGCCAGAAACGGATCATTCAGGTCGGCACTGACGTCCTGCTGGTCTGGTTCGCCTTGTGGATGGCGTTCGTGGTCCGTCTTGGGGTCGATGATCTGATCAACCCGCTGGACAAGTACACCTGGCTGTTTGTCAGTGCCCCGCTGGTTTCGATCCCGCTGTTCATTCGCTTCGGCATGTACCGGGCGGTGATGCGCTATTTCGGCAACGATGCGCTGATCGCAATCATCAAGGCGGTGACTCTTTCGGCGCTGATTCTCGGTTGCGTGGTGTACGTCTACAGCAACCATCAGCAGATCGTGCCGCGGTCGATCATGTTCAACTACTGGTGGTTGAGCATGGTCATGATCGGTGGGCTGCGCCTTGCCATGCGCCAGTATTTTCTCGGTGACTGGTTTGCTGCCGTGCAGCATGTGCCCTTCGCCAGCCGCGACGATGGCCTGCGCAAGGTGGCCATCTATGGTGCCGGAGCCGCCGGTAATCAATTGGTAGCTGCACTGCGCATGGGGCGGTTGATGCGCCCCGTGGCGTTCATCGACGACGATGAGTCGATTTCCAACCGGGTCATTTCCGGGTTGCAGGTCTACAAGCCCAAGCATATCCAGCGCATGATCGAGGTGACCGGCGCCCAGGAGATCCTGCTGGCGGTGCCTTCATGCACCCGTGGCCGGCGCCGCGAGATTCTCGGCTACCTGGAGGGCTTCCCGCTGCATGTGCGCAGTGTGCCTGGTTTCATGGACCTGGCAGCCGGGCGGGTCAAGGTCGATGACTTGCAGGAAGTTGATATCGCAGACTTGCTGGGGCGTGATTCAGTGCCGGCCCAGGACAACCTGCTGGAACACTGTATCAAGGCCCAGACCGTACTGGTCACCGGTGCCGGCGGCTCGATCGGTTCGGAGCTGTGCCGCCAGATCCTGCTGCTCAAGCCGGCCACGCTGCTGTTGCTGGATCACAGCGAATTCAACCTTTACACCATTGTCAGTGAGCTGGAGCAACGTCTGGCCCGTGAGGCGCTTTCGGTCAAGTTGCTGCCCATCCTGGGCTCGGTGCGCAACCATCCCCGGCTGCTTGATGTGATGAAAACCTGGAAGGTCGACACCGTCTACCATGCGGCGGCCTACAAGCATGTACCGATGGTCGAGCACAATATTGCCGAGGGCGTGGTCAATAACGTGGTTGGCACCCTCAATACCGCACAGGCGGCGTTGCAGGCCGGAGTTTCCAACTTTGTCCTGATCTCCACCGACAAGGCGGTGCGCCCCACCAATGTCATGGGCAGTACCAAACGCCTGTCGGAGATGATCCTGCAAGCGCTCAGCCGCGAAGCAGCGCCGGTGATGTTTGGTGATCAGTCCAATGTGTATCAGGTCAACAAGACCCGCTTCATCATGGTGCGCTTTGGTAATGTGCTGGGCTCTTCAGGCTCGGTGATTCCGTTGTTTCACAAGCAGATCCAGACTGGCGGGCCGTTGACGGTTACCCACCCGAAGATCACGCGCTATTTCATGACCATCCCCGAGGCCGCCCAACTGGTGATCCAGGCCGGTTCCATGGGGCAGGGCGGCGACGTGTTTGTGCTGGACATGGGGGAGCCGGTAAGAATCATCGAGCTGGCGGAAAAGATGATCCATCTCTCGGGCCTGAGCATTCGCTCGGAGAAAAACCCGCACGGCGATATTTCCATCGAGTTCACCGGTTTACGGCCGGGAGAGAAGCTCTATGAGGAGTTGTTGATCGGCGACAACGTGGTGGCTACCGAGCACCCGATGATCATGAGTGCCAATGAGGACTACTTGTCCTGGGATATGCTCAAAGTGTTACTGACCCGCTTGCTGACAGCGGTCGACAAGGACGATTACCACACGGTTCGGCAGCTGCTGCGCGAGACCGTCAGCGGCTATGCGCCGGATGAAGATATCGTTGACTGGATTCATCAGGAGCGTCGCCGGGAAACCTGAAAAAGCAAGGCGAAACGGGGTAGGAACTGGCTGTTTCGTGACTGTTTGTGAGGTAATTCCCTGACATGCTCAGGCACTTTTACAGGTTCGCTTACTGGATTAGCTTTCAGGGGCAGTATTGGAATGCTGCTTGAACCTATAAACCCAAGGAGTGCCTGTCATGCGTAATGTGTTGCTTTCTTCTGTTTTGTCCGTCCTGCTGGCAACTGCCTCCCTGACGGCTGTTGCCAACCCGATGGGGGCTGCTGCCAATCCCATGGCGGCTGAAACCATGCCCATGGGGGCTGGTGCCATGCCTATGGGGGCTGAATCCATGTCCATTGGGGCTGAAGCCATGGCCGGCCAGGCCCAGCAGGTCGCTGACAAAATCAACATCAATACCGCAGATGCCTTGACCCTGCAGAAAGCGCTGTCCGGCGTTGGCCTTAACAAGGCCAATGCCATCGTGGCGTACCGTGAAAGCAATGGTAACTTCACCTCGGTCGACGAGCTCATCGAGGTCAGTGGCATCGGCAAGACCCTGCTCGACAGGAATCGTGACAAGCTGGCCATCGAGTAACGTCAGCGCAGCATGAACGAGGCCGATCCTGATCGGCCTTTGTTTTTCAGCCCCACAGACGTTTGCTGCCTGCCTGGGTGTACCTCGCAATGCACGTTTTGTGCTGTCAACCAGATTAATGTGCTCGTTTTGCCATTTGTCACGGTGTTTTTCGCACGGTTGATCTGATATTCCTTGCTTTCCGGTTCTGATCACGGAAAATCGCGCCCCTGCTTTTCAGGGCGGGCGCCGCGCTGCCAATTCCATCCGTGGCGTCCTTGCTTGTGCAATTACCGGAAACGGAGACACGACCGGATGAACGATCAGGCCAATAGCGTCGTAGAACGCCTGGATACAGTCCCCGCAGAGAATGCTGCTTGGAATCGCAACGATACCACCTGGATGCTGGGCCTGTTCGGCACCGCCATCGGCGCAGGTACCTTGTTCCTGCCCATCAGTGCCGGTATCGGCGGCTTCTGGCCTTTGATGGCGCTGGCGATCCTGGCTTTCCCGATGACCTTCTTTGCCCACCGCGGCCTGACCCGTTTCGTACTTTCGGGTCGCAGCGGCGGCGATATCACCGAGGTGGTCGAAGAACACTTTGGTAAAGGCGCCGGGGCAATGATTACCCTGCTGTATTTTTTTGCGATCTTCCCGATCCTGCTGATCTACAGCGTTGGCCTGACCAACACCGTCAGCAGCTTTCTGGTCAACCAGTTGCACATCGCGCCGCCACCACGTGCATTGCTGGCGTTCGCGCTGATCCTCGGCCTGCTGGCGGTGGTCCGTTGCGGCGAGCGGGTCATCGTTAAAGTGATGAGCATGATGGTCTATCCGTTCATCGTCTCGCTGCTGTTTCTGGCGGTGTTCCTGATTCCGCACTGGAATGGCGGTATCCTCAGCACGGCCTCCACGTTGCCTGAGCCTGCGACCTTCCTGCCAGCCCTGTGGCTGGCGATCCCGGTGATGGTGTTCTCCTTCAACCACACGCCAATCATCTCGGCGTTCGCGGTGGACCAGAAGCGCCTGTACGGTGAACAGGCCGATGCACGCAGTTCCAGAATTCTGTCCCGCGCCCATTTGCTGATGGTATTGATGGTGCTGTTCTTTGTGTTCAGTTGCGTGCTGACCCTGTCGCCCGCTCAACTGGCTGAAGCCAAAGCCCAGAACCTTTCAGTGTTGTCCTACCTGGCTAACCACTTCCAGAACCCGACCATCGCGTTTGCCGCGCCGCTGATCGCGCTGGTGGCGATCTCCAAGTCGTTTCTGGGGCATTACATCGGCGCCAGCGAGGGCTTCAAGGGTCTGGTGCTGAAGTCTGGCGCGCGTCCGGGCAGCAAGGCTCTGGATCGTCTGACAGCGCTGTGCATGCTGGTGGTGTGCTGGATCGTTGCGACCATCAACCCAAGTATCCTGGGCATGATCGAAACCCTGGGCGGGCCGGTGATCTCGGTGTTGCTGTTTCTGATGCCGATGTACGCGATCCGTAAGGTGCCGGCCATGCGCAAATACTCGGGCAAGCTGTCCAACGTGTTTGTGGTGATGTCCGGCGTGGTAGCGATTTCTGCGCTGGTCTGGTCGTTGACCCACTAAACGACCTGCAGCGACAGGCGGCGGGCGTGCTCGTCGCCTTGCTGGATGGGACGGTGGCGCTGGTCAATCCTGCGGCGCAGGATGCAGTGGCCGGGTCAGGCTCATGAGATGGGCATAGTCGTAGATGTACTGCCGGCCGGCATGGCTGGTCAGGCGCAACTGCTCGATCAGTTGCAGTTCCTTCTTGCTCAGGTACTTCAGCGCCGGATGCTCATTGGACTTCAGGCGATTACGTTCATGGGCGTCAGGAAATGCGATGACGTTCGTCATGAAAAATCTCCTTGGGTAATTAGTCCTTCAAACTGCCCCGTCACTTTCCTACAGCGACAACGAACCTTACCCACAAACTCTCCGCACCCGCAAGCCCACTAATGGGTAGGACATCACAGTGCTTGCGTGACCTCGAAGACCTGACGCTGACCGCTGACGACGATTTCCACGCTATCGCCTTCAGCCTTGCCCAGCAGGCTGTGGCCCAGCGGTGCGCGTGAGGTGATCACCGTGATCAACTGGTCATCGGCCTGAATCTTCAGGCCTGCGGCATCGGGTCCCAGAAATAGCTGGCGCGAGTCACCGTGCTCGGTTTCGAGCATCACCAGATCGCCGACCTGAATCCCGCGTTGTTCGTCGAAGGGTTTGCCCGCTGTCTGCTGATAAACGCTCAGCGCCTGACGAATCTCTTCGACCCGGCGTGCCTGGCCGGCGGCCAGATAGGAGGCCTCCAGGCCCAGCGTGTCGTACTTGTTTTCGGCGATGTTCTCTTCGTGGGTCGCGGCCTCATAGGCTGTTTGTGCGGCACGCACGGCAATGTCGAGGTCATGCTGCAAGCGTTCGACGATCAGGTGCAGCAGGTGATTCTTGTCCATGGGTTATCCGCAGAATTCATTGATGCTGGCCCGGCTTTTTTCGCTGGGAGCGGTGCGATCCTGTTGCATCCAGAAGTCGCACTTGGCGCGATTGAAGTGTTTGTTCTGCTGCGCCTCAGCGTATTCACGCGCCTGGCGTGCTTCACTTTCGCGCAGGCTTTGCTCGAATTTCTTGAACATCGCATCAGGTTGTTGAAGGGCCGGTTCTGGCACGGGTGCTGGTGCGACCCGGGTGACCGCTTCGGCCAGGGCGCGGGTCTGGGTTTCAGGCAAGGCCTTGAGCAGCAGCGGGCCGGTCAGGATCACGGCAACGGCGCCGAGCCAGATGCCCAGGGCAATGCACACAATCAACTTGAGTGACACGTAGAGTTCGTGACGACGGCTTTAGCTGGACATGGCGATCACTTCCTTTGACGGCGTAGGCGGTGGAGGGCGCAGTTGACTCATTGTGCCACGCCCGGCGCTGGTGCAAAGCGCTTGTTACGGGCGACAATCGCCGCTTTGAGGTTGGCTTCGGGAAGCGTAATGCAAGTTTCATGGGACATCTTTTGCGATGTCGTGGATAACTACGGCGATGTAGGCGTCACCTGGCGTCTGGCCCGCCAATTGGTGGCCGAGCATGGCTTTGCCGTACGCTTGTGGATCAACGATCTATCGGCCTTCGTGCGCCTGTGCCCGCAGGCCGATCCAGTGGCGGCCCGGCAGTGCCAGGCCGGCGTTGAGGTCTGCCACTGGCCTGAGGACTGGCAGCCTGCCTCAATTCCCGATGTTGTGCTCGAAGCCTTTGCCTGTCGCTTGCCCGAGGCCTACACCCAGGCCATGTTGCAACGCAGCCCGCGACCGGTATGGCTGAACCTCGATTATCTGAGTGCCGAGGACTGGGTCAGTGGCTGTCATGGTCTGCCATCGCCGCAAGCCAACGGCTTGAAGAAGTTCTTCTTCTTTCCAGGCTTTACCGGGCAGACTGGCGGTTTGCTCCGTGAGCAGTCGCTGATTGCCCAACGCCAGGCGTTTCAGGCCGACCCCGCTGCCCAGCAGGATTTCTTGCGCAGGCTTGGGGTACAGCCTGAGTCCGGTGCGCGGTTGATTTCGCTGTTCGCTTATGAAAATCCGGCATTAGGCAGTTGGCTGGACCAGTTGCTGGGCGAAGGCGTTGTCACCCACTTGCTGGTGCCGCAAGGGCGCATTGTCGGCGACTTGCAGCGCTGGCTGGGGGAGGGCGGCCTGCAAGCCGGTGCCATTCGTCGGCGCGGGGCTTTGACCATTCAAGTGCTGCCGTTCGTAGCTCAGGAACAATACGACCGCTTGTTGTGGTGCTGCGATTTCAATGTGGTGCGCGGCGAAGACTCGTTCGTCCGGGCGCAATGGGCTGCGCGGCCGATGCTCTGGCACATTTATCAGCAGCAGGACGATGCCCACCAGCCCAAGCTGGAGGCGTTTCTGGCGCTCTACCTCGCGACGTTGCCCGCAGAAGCTGCGCAGGCGACTGCCGAGCTGTGGCGCGCCTGGAGCGCCGGGGAGGAGCTGCAGGAGGGCTGGCAGCAACTGAATCGATATTGGCCGCAAATGCGTGAGCATGCAGAACATTGGTGCCAACAGCAGGCAGCGCGCAGCGACCTCGCCTCAGCGCTGGTACAGTTTTACCGAAATTCGCTATGATACGCGGCCTTGATATCAGGCTCTGTACGAAAAACCGCCTGCACAGGCTGCTTCTCGTACAGAGCCTTCGCTAACTCCATCCAAATTCGGATATCTGCAATGAAAACTGGTAAAGAGCTGAAACCCGGCACCGTGATTCGTATCGACAACGATCCTTGGCTGGTTCAAAAGGCTGAGTTCACCAAGTCCGGCCGTAACAGCGCGATCATGAAGACCAAGCTGAAAAACCTGCTGACCGGCTACAAGACTGAAACTGTCTACGGTGCAGACGACAAGCTGGACGATGTGATCCTGGACCGCAAGGAAGCCACCCTGTCGTTCATCAGCGGTGACACCTACACGTTCATGGACACCACCGACTACACCATGTACGAGCTGAACGCCGAAGACATCGACGCCGTTCTGCCATTCGTCGAAGAAGGCATGACCGACGTTTGCGAAGCCGTGTTCTTCGAAGAGCGTCTGGTTTCGGTAGAGCTGCCGACCACCATCGTGCGTCAGGTTGACTACACCGAAGGTTCCGCTCGTGGCGACACCTCTGGCAAAGTGATGAAGCCTGCCAAACTGAAAAACGGCACCGAGCTGAGCGTTGCTGACTTCATCGAAATTGGCGACATGATCGAGATCGATACCCGTGAAGGCGGTTCCTACAAAGGCCGTGCCAAATAAGCACAGCTTTGTAGCCACGCTTCACGAAAAAGCCCGCACAGTGTTGCGGGCTTTTTCGTTGCGGATGAAAAAACGGGAGATCCGCAAGGGATCTCCCGTTAGTGCAAGCCAAACCGTTTGCAGCAATCAGACGGTCACGTGCAGGCGTACATCAACGTTGCCACGGGTGGCGTTGGAGTACGGGCAGACCTTGTGCGCTGCATCGACCAGTTGCTGGGCGTCAGCCTGTTCCAGGCCCGGCAGGCTGATGTGCAGGTCGATGTCCAGGCCGAAGCCACCCTCAATCTGACCAATGCCCACGTGAGCGGTGATCGAGGCGTCTGCCGGGATACTACGCTTGCTCTGGCCGGCCACGAACTTCAGGGCGCCGATGAAGCAGGCCGAGTAGCCGGCGGCAAACAGTTGCTCAGGGTTGGTGGCTTCACCACCCGCGCCGCCGAGTTCTTTTGGGGTGGCCAGCTTCACATCGAGAATGTTGTCACTGGAGATCGCACGGCCGTCACGGCCACCGGTGGAGGTTGCTACTGCGGTGTAGAGCGCTTTCATGAGGTTTCCTCGCTGGTTTTGTTTAGCGCTAAAATTTAGCGTGCTAACTAATGTGAGGTGAAATGTATCCCGCAATTATCTTGCGCGCAAGTTAATTGTTGGGAATTTTTCGGGCTGGTGCGTAGCAAGGGTAGAAGAAGGTGTCAGAACCTGCACGCCGCAGGGCTAAACCGGTCCTGCGGCGTGCATACAGTCGTTGAACGATCCGGATCAGAAGCTATAGGTCCCGGTCACCACCAGGCTGCGCGGATCACCGAGACGGATCTGCCCGGCGCTGGTGGCCGAGCTGTAGTAGTTCTGGTCGGTCAGGTTATTCAGTGCCGCACGCAGGTCCCAGTCCTTCTGCCGGTAGCCGGCCAGGGCATCCCAGCGGCCGTAGCCAGGCAGTACCGTGGTGTTCTGGTTATCTGCATAGCGCTGGCCGACCAGGGTCAGGCCGGTTTCGGCGTACCAGCCGCTTTCCGGCTTCCAGGTCAGGAACACACTGCCGTTGCGCTTGGCGACGTTACTGACCCGGTTGCCCGCCAGGCCATTGTTGTCCTCGACGATGGTTGCGTTCTGAATGCCGATGCCGCCGCGCACGTACCAGTTGCCGGCCAGTTGCCCGGTCGCTGTCAGTTCCACGCCCCGCGAGCGCTGCATACCGGTGAGCACCGTCAGGCTCGGGTCGTTCGGATCGGTTGTGCGGCGGTTGTAAAGCTCCAGCTCATAAATGGCCAGGGTGGTGCTCAGACGATCATTGAGCCAGTCGCTCTTGACGCCGATTTCCTTCTGCTTGGTCAACTCGGGGCTGACATCATTGGTATTGCCGGTGGCTCCGGGGGTGATACCGATCAGGCCACCGCCGACCGGCGAGAAGGTCTTGGTCCAGGAGGCATAGAACGAATGTTCCGGCAGTGGCGTCCAGACCAGGCCGACACGCGGGCTGGTGCTATGGCTGTCACGGGCTTCGCTGATACCGCGCAGGCGGTTGGTGGTGTCGACCTCGAAGCGGTCGTAGCGCAAACCGCCAAGCAGTTGCCATTGGTCGTTCAGGCGCAGTTGATCCTGTACATACAGTGCGCGGCTGTCGACCTCGGTGTAGTTGTGGCTCGACGGGCTCATCAGCCCGGTGTGCCGCTGGTTGCGGTCCGGGTTATAGGGATCGAGCGAGGGCACCGAACCGTTGGCGGCGCTGTAGAGCTTGGGATCGCGGCGCTGGTTGCCCACTTCGATCCCGGTCAGCACCCGGTGTTCCAGGCCAAAGGTGTCGAAACTGCCTTCAAGCTCGATGTTGTTGAAGACATTGCGGGTATGCAGGTCTTGCTGGAAGCGCGCACGGGTGACCCGGTTGGTCGCGGCGGTATAGCCGGTCAGGTAGGTGTTATCAAAATCGCTGTCGAGTTTGAAGATCCCCAGGGTCTGGCGCAGTTGCCAGCGTTCGTTGAGCTCATAACTGAGCTTGGAGCGCAGCGACTGGGCCTTGTCGTCGATGTAGTCGCGGCTGTCGCCGTAAGTGGTGTCGCGGCTGACGTCCGCCGGGCGGCCACCGATACCCGGAATGCCACGATCCGGGGTGCGGTCGAAGCGGCTGTACTCGTACTGCACCAGCCAGTTCAGGTCCGGGGTCAGTTGCCAGCTCATCGACGGGGCGAACAACTGGCGATGGCTGGAGATGTCATCACGAAAGCTGTTGCTGTCCATGTTGCCCATGTTCAGGCGCAGGCTGATGTTCTCGCTGGGGTCGGCGCTCAGGTCGGCGTACAGGCTGCGCAGGTCATTGGTGCCGCCTTGGGCCTCGATGGTCGAGCGGCGCCCGGCCTGCGGTGTCTTGCTGACGCGGTTGACGATACCGCCCTGGCTGCCGCGTCCGTAAAGCACCGCCGCCGGGCCTTTGAGAACTTCCAGGCGCTCGGTGTTGTGCAGGTCGCGGACGTACTGGCTGTCGTCGCGGATGCCGTCCAGATAGAAGTCGTTGCTGGCATCGAAGCCGCGAATACGCAGGCCGTCAAAGCGGGTATCGGAACTGTCGCTGATGTTCGGCAGGCCGCTCAGCGCCGTGCCCAGGTCCTTGACACCATAGTCCAGCACGTTGGCGGTCTTGACCGTGTCGATGGCCTGCGGCACATAGCGGACCGGGGTTGAGGTGCGTGTCGCGGTGCTGACCTCTTTGACCCGTGGGCTGGTTTCTTCCTGTTCAGCGTTGGCGTTGATCGACAGTTCTGGCAGGGTGGTCGAGGCGGCGCTGACAAAACCTGCGCCAAGCAGGGCTGAGATGCCGATAGCCAGGGGCGAAAGGCGGGATGGGGCAGACATGGGTGATGCATCCTGAGTATGTGTAAGCGTTATTATTTAGGATGCGAATGTTAATGCTTGCCATTTACTATCAAGAAGGCATTCCAGCGTCGCCTTCTGCCGCGATTGTATCTTTATGTTTCAAATTGACATCAAAGGGTTATCCTAGACACTTGCCAGCCTGGCCGCGTTGGATCGGCATCAGCGATGCGCGCTCAGGTTGTCGCGCAGGTCCAGCAATTGCTCTTGCAGCTTGACCAGTCGATCCAGATCCAGGCCGCTGGCCGAGAGAATGCAATTGGGGACGGCTTGTGCCTTGAGTTGCAGGGCACGGCCCTGCTCGGTCAGGTGCAGCAGGACCACGCGCTCGTCGTCCTTGCTGCGGGTGCGACTGAGCAGGCCTTCGCCTTCCAGGCGCTTGAGCAAGGGGGTCAGGGAGCCGGGGTCGGTGAGTAGACGGGTGCTGATTTCTCCCACCGTCAGACCATCGCGTTCCCAGAGCACCAGCATGGCCAGGTACTGCGGATAGGTCAGGCCCAACGCCTGGAGCAGCGGTTTGTAGACCTTGGTCATCATCAATGAGGTGGAATACAGCGCGAAGCACAGCTGGTTATCCAGTTTCAGCGCGTCGCAGGTCGAAGGTGTGTCAGTCATGAAAACTCCTGGTGCATTCGAAGCAGGGGCGTAATTTAGTGTTGTGATCTTTAATGCGCCAGATAATTCAGGCCGGCGCACAGTCTGAACCGGGGAAGTGGCGTGATTGATGTGGTGATGTTTGTGGTGCTCGGTGCGGCGATGGGCACGCTGGGCGGCTTGTTCGGGATTGGTGGCGGGTTGGTGGCGATCCCGGCGCTGGGCGTGTTGTTCGGTCTGGATCAGCAACTGGCCCAGGGCACGGCGCTGTTGATGGTATTGCCCAACGTGTTGCTGGCGCTATGGCGCTATAACCAGCGCAACAGGATTCAACTGCGCCACGCGCTGATGCTGATTGTGCCCAGTTTCATTTTTGCCTGGCTGATGTCGCTGTGGGCGGTCAGCCTCGACCCGCAGAGCATGCGCCTGGGGTTTGTCGGCTTTCTGCTGATACTGATCGTTTTCAATCTGATGCAGATGATCCGCAGCACGACCCGGCTCGGGGCTGGCCTTCAGCGCGAGCGCTGGCTCTGGTTGCTGGGGGTTGGTTCAGGGATTACCGGCGGGCTGTTCGGTGTCGGTGGCGGCGTGGTGGCGACGCCGATTCTGACCAGCCTGTTCGGTGCCAGTCAGGTGGTGGCCCAAGGCCTGGCACTGGCGCTGGCCGCGCCAAGTACCGGCATCACGTTGTTGACCTATGCCTGGCACCAGCATGTCGATTGGCACATGGGCGTGCCACTGGCGGTAGGCGGTCTGGCCAGCATCAGTTGGGGCGTCAAGCTTGCGCATTCGCTGCCGGAGCGGCAGTTGCGCAAGCTGTTCTGCGTGTTTCTGATGGTTTGCGCGGTGATCCTTGCGCTCAAGGTCTGAGCACGCGGTGGTTCAACGCTTGACCTGTTTGAGCGTATCGGCAATCAGGAACGCCAACTCCAGCGACTGGTCGGCGTTCATCCGCGGGTCGCAATGGGTGTGATAGCGGTCTGACAAGCCATCCTCGGTGATCGGCCGTGCACCGCCAATGCATTCGGTGACGTTCTGCCCGGTCATCTCGATATGAATGCCGCCGGCATGGGTGCCTTCGGCCTGATGGACCTGGAAGAACTGCTTCACCTCACTGAGGATCTGCGCAAAGTCGCGGGTCTTGTAGCCGCTGCTGGCCTTGATGGTATTGCCATGCATCGGGTCGGAACTCCACAGCACCTTGCGGCCTTCGCGCTCGACGGCGCGGATCAGCCCCGGCAGGTGATCACCGACCTTGTCAGCGCCCATCCGCGCAATCAGGTTCAGGCGCCCTGGGTCATTGTCCGGGTTGAGAATATCGATCAGGCGAATCAGATCCTCGGTGTTCATGCTCGGGCCGACCTTGACCCCGATCGGGTTATGCACGCCGCGCAAGAACTCGACATGGGCGCCGTCGAGCTGTCGGGTACGGTCGCCGATCCAGAGCATGTGTGCCGAGCAGTCGTAAAAGTCCTGGGTCAGGCTGTCACGGCGCACGAAGGCCGCTTCATAGTTGAGCAGCAGCGCTTCATGTGCGGTGAAAAAACTGGTTTCGCGCAGTTGCGGGGCGCTGTCCAGGCCGCAGGCGCGCATAAAGGCCAGGGTCTCGTCGATACGGTCGGCCAGTTGGCTGTATTTTTCAGCCAGTGCCGAGTTGGCGATGAAATCCAGATTCCATTGATGGACCTGATGCAGGTCGGCAAAACCGCCCTGGGCGAAGGCGCGCAGCAGGTTCAGAGTGGCGGTGGACTGGTGGTAGGCCTGCAACAGGCGGTCCGGGTCCGGCACACGGCTCTGGCTGTCGAAGCCGATGCCGTTGACGATGTCGCCGCGGTAGGCCGGCAGGGTCACGCCATCGATGGTTTCATCATTGGCCGAGCGCGGCTTGGCGAACTGGCCAGCCATGCGCCCGACCTTGACCACCGGGCAGCCCGAGGCAAAGGTCATGACAATTGCCATCTGCAGCAAGACCTTGAAGGTATCGCGGATCTTCGCTGCGGAGAATTCTGCGAAGCTCTCGGCGCAATCACCGCCCTGCAGCAGGAAGGCGCGCCCTTCGGTCACTTCGGCAAACTGGCGGCGCAACTCGCGTGCCTCACCGGCGAACACCAGTGGCGGGAAACCGGCCAGGGTCTGCTCGACGCGCTGCACATGAGCGGCATCGGGGTACAGGGGTTGTTGCTGGATCGGCAAGGCCCGCCAGCTGTCCGGGCTCCACGGTTGGTTCATTGTCGGCTCATGTCAGGGCAATTCGGGAGCCGCATGTTAGGGGCTGTTGCCGTTTCATCACAACCGCGCCGAGTTCTGTTTGTCGGCCAGCATAGGCTTCACTCTGTTGGAATGCGTGTGACAACACAGCCACGGCCCTACGGGTTGCGCCCCAAATCGCACCAGCTCGGGCGGCGCTCCGCTCTTCGAAAGGCTTGAAAAGGCTGCGACCATTTCCTGCGTCCTTCGCCTCGCCTGACACGACTTGGCGCTGCAACGCGGCCTGCGCTGAAACGGCAGCAGACCCTGGCAGCTTGATGGGGGCTACCGAATGCCGGGCGACGACAGCCAGCAGATCAATGTTGTGACAAGGCCCGGCATTTGGTCGACAATTCGCATTTTGCGCTCAGCACTGCATGAGCCAGCCGCCAGGAGAGGTCATGACCGACGAGCGTGAAGAACGAATCCTGGCCGAGGTCCACGATGACTTCGGCATGATCCGTGTACTGGAAGTCGAAGATTATCGGTTTCTCGAATTTGGCGATGCGATCGAACAGAGCTGCACCTTCACCGCCGACCCGGCCTGGCTGGAGTACGATTACACCCGTGCCATGCTGATCGGTGCGCTGTGCCATGAAGCGCCGGAAAGCGCGTTGTTCCTGGGCCTCGGTGCCGGCACCCTGACCCAGGCGTGCCTGAAGTTCCTGCCGCTGGAAGACGTCGAGGCCATCGAATTGCGCCCTGAAGTGCCGCGTCTGGCCATGGAGTACATGGGGCTTGAAGATGATCCGCGACTCTACATCCGGGTCGGCGATGCCTTGCAGTTGCTGGAAACCGCCGAGCCTGCCGACCTGATCTTCGTCGACCTGTACACCGATGTCGGCCCGGGTGCCGGGCATCTGGCCTGGAGTTTTCTGGAGAACTGCCAGAAACGTCTGACCCCCGGCGGCTGGCTGGTCATCAACCAGTGGGCGAACGATGACGGCAGGCCGCTGGGCGCGGCGCTGTTGCGCGGGCTTTATCATCGGCATTACTGGGAGCTGCCGGTCAAGGAAGGCAATGTCATTCTGATTGTACCGGCCGACCTTGAACAGGTGCTTGAGCTCGATGCCCTGATGGCCCGTGCAGAGGCTCTGGCACCACGCCTGGGCTACTCGTTACAGACGCTGATCAAGGACATTCGTCCGGCTTCATGACACGCGGCGGCGGGCAGATTGTCGCAGTAGACAGACGGCGCGGGCAGGGCCATTGTCAGCAAACATGAATCGATTTAGCCGGGATGTACCGATATCCGCTGCTCGGCGCCTGCATCACCCGCGAAAACGGCGGCGCCGGGCTGCATGAAACGTGTGTCAAATGGCCAATTTTTCATAAAAAAACCCTCACTTAACCTGGCAATTCCGGTATAGTGCGCGCCGGCCTTTCACCGGGCCGTCGTTCAGAGGGATGCATTAGCCGGAGCCTGCTTCGGTGGCTGGTTCGCAAGCCGGACTATCCTGAACGATCCATTCATCAATTGTTTTCGCAAATCCCCGCCACAAAGCAGCCAGGGTGACTCTTGAGTCGTACACGGCACGCGCAGCTTTGCAGCATGGGTCTTTGCGGATGCACCAGAGGCAGACCCATGACCCAGGAAAACGGCGGCTTCGCCGCTCTCGATCTTCATCCGAATATTGTTGCTGCTGTTATCGCTACAGGCTACGAAGAGCCTTCGGCCATTCAGCAACAATCGATCCCTATCATTCTTGCCGGTCACGACATGATTGGCCAGGCGCAGACCGGTACCGGCAAGACCGCCGCGTTCGCCCTGCCGATCCTCAATCGTATCGATCCGAGCAAGCGTGAGCCCCAGGCCCTGATCCTGGCGCCCACCCGCGAGCTGGCCCTGCAAGTGGCCACTGCGTTCGAAACCTACGCCAAACAGATGCCGGCCGTGAACGTCGTCGCTGTCTACGGCGGTGCGCCGATGGGCCCGCAGCTCAAGGCTATCCGCAATGGCGCGCAAATCATCGTCGCCACCCCGGGCCGTCTGTGTGACCACCTGCGTCGTGACGAGAAAGTCCTGACCACCGTGAACCACCTGGTTCTGGACGAAGCTGACGAAATGCTCAAGCTGGGCTTCATGGATGACCTCGAAGTGATCTTCGATGCCATGCCGGAAACCCGTCAGACCGTACTGTTCTCGGCGACCCTGCCGCCGTCGATCCGTGCGATCGCCGAGCGTCATCTGCGTAACCCGCAGCACGTCAAGATTCAGACCAAGACCCAGACCGTCACCAAGATCGAGCAGGCTCACCTGCTGGTTCACGCTGACCAGAAGACCAACGCGGTCCTGAGCCTGCTGGAAGTCGAAGACTTCGACGCCCTGATCATGTTCGTGCGCACCAAGCAGGCCACTCTGGACCTGGCCAGTGCCCTGGAAGCCAAAGGCTACAAGGCTGCTGCGCTGAACGGTGATATCGCCCAGAACCAGCGTGAGCGCGTCATCGACTCGCTCAAGGATGGCCGCCTGGACATCGTGGTCGCGACCGACGTCGCCGCCCGTGGTCTGGACGTACCGCGCATTACTCACGTATTCAACGTCGACATGCCGTACGACCCTGAGTCTTACGTGCACCGTATCGGCCGTACCGGCCGTGCCGGTCGCGAAGGCCGTGCGCTGCTGCTGGTCACCCCGCGTGAGCGCCGCATGCTGCAGGTCATCGAGCGTGTAACAGGCCAGAAGGTTGCGGAAGTCCGCCTGCCGGATGCCCAGACCATCCTCAGCGCCCGCATCAAGAAACTGACCAACAGCCTGACGCCGCTGGTGGCTGATGCTGAAGCCAGCCATGGCGAGCTGCTGGACCGCCTGACTGCCGATATCGGTTGCACCCCGCGTGCCCTGGCTGCCGCGCTGCTGCGCAAGGCCACTCTGGGTCAGGCGCTGACCCTGGCCGATATCGAGCGTGAGCGTCCGCTGGTTCCAAACAACGCCCCACGTGCTGATCGCGGTGAGCGCGCCGAGCGTGGTGACCGTCCAGAGCGCGAGCGTCGTGCACCGCTGCCACTGGGTGAAGGCCGTGCGCGTTGCCGTACTGCACTGGGTGCCCGTGACGGCATTGCTGCCAAGAACCTGCTGGGTGCGATCCTTAACGAAGGTGGTCTGGCGCGTGACGCCATCGGCCGTATCCAGATCCGTGACAGCTTCAGCCTAGTTGAACTGCCCGAAGAAGGTCTGGAGCGTCTGCTGGCCAAGCTCAAGGACACCCGCGTAGCCGGTAAGCAGCTCAAACTGCGCCGCTATCGCGAAGATTGATCTGAGCGAATAAAAAATCCCCGACTGGTTCGGGGATTTTTTTTGCCTGCACGACAGCCAGGCATTTTTTGGCTTGGCTTGGCGGTACAGACAACCGCGGCAAACAATCTTGCACCGACCGAAAAACCTTCGCGACCAAGGTCGCCCCACAGAGGTCTGTAGTGGCGAAACCTCAGGTGTAACGCCTCATCCAAACCTATAGATATCCATCCCCAGCGCCCCTAGGGTAAACCCCTGATGGGCGATGCTGAACGCACCTCCCGCGCCACGGGCGAAATACAGCGGCAACAGATGCTCATCACTCGGATGATTACGCACCGCATGGGGTGCCAGGCGACGGTAATCATGCAACGCCGCTTCGTCGTCGCTGCCCAGCCTGTCGATCATCCAGTCACGAAACGCCAATGCCCAATCAGTGGCCCGCTCGGGACCGGCCTGCCAGTCCAGTTCGCGCAGGTTGTGGGTAATGCTGCCGGAGCCGATGAGCAGAATGCCTTGGTCACGCAGCGGTGCCAGCGCCTTGCCAATTCGGGTCTGCAACTGCGGGCCGTGCTGGCTGGGCAGCGACACCTGGACCACGGCAATGTCTGCCTGCGGATACATCAGGCTCAGCGGCACCCACACCCCATGGTCAAACGGGCGGCTTTGGTTCAGCTTGACCGGCAGGCCGTCGGCGCTCAGTAGCGCCGCAACCTGGGCCGAAACCTCAGGAGCGCCAGAGGCTGGATATTGCACCGCGAACAGTTCGGCGGGAAAGCCACCGAAGTCGTGCCAGGTGTCAGGCTGTGGATTGACGTTGACCTCCAGTTGCGGGCTTTCCCAATGCGCCGAGACAATCACGATTGCCCGTGGGCGCGGCAGGTTGGCAGCGATGCGCGCCAGGGCCGGGCCGCTGGCACCCGGTTCCAGGGCAAGCATGGGAGAACCGTGAGAAATGAACAGGCTGGGAAACATGGACGGCTACCGGATGGGAGTGAGCCTTCATCTTCAGGCACAATACCTATCCAGTTCCAATATAAGTTTTTCGGGCTTTTAATCGAATTTTCGGGAGGATCAATGGAGCCGGAGTTCTGGCACGAGCGCTGGGCCAACAGCCAGATTGGCTTCCATCAGGCTGCCCCCAGCCCCTACCTGGCGCGCTATTGGCCCGGCTTGCCGCTGGCGCCCGGCGCACGGGTGCTGGTGCCGCTGTGTGGCAAGAGCCTGGACATGGCCTGGCTGGTCGAGCAGGGCCATTACGTGGTGGGCGTCGAACTGTCGGCCAAAGCGGTGCAGGACTACTTCAGCGAGCGTCAGGTGAAACCGCAGATTACCCGGCGCGGTGCGTTTGAGGTGTACAGCGGGGCAGGTTGTGAGTTGTGGTGCGGGGATATCTTCAATCTCGACCCTGAGCTGCTCGGGCCGGTGCAGGGGCTGTATGACCGCGCCGCGATGATTGCCTTGCCGGTACTTATGCGCAAGCGCTATGTCGAGCTGCTGGATCGCTTGCTGCCAGCGTCCTGCGCTGGGCTGCTGGTCACGCTCGACTACGAGCAGGAGCAACTGCCGGGCCCGCCTTTTGCGGTGTCGCCCGAGGAGGTCGGGTTGTTGTCGCAATGGCGCTGGCAAGCCACCCTGCTTGAGCAAGTCGATGAGCTGCCCAACAGCATCAAGGCGCGCAAGGCCGGTGCAACGCGGCTTCAGGAGCAGGTCTATCAGCTGGAGCGCTGACCCCATAAAAAAGGGCGACCCCAGGGTCGCCCTTTGCGTAGCGGCCTGTCATCAGCCGCGACGGCGCAGTGCCTCGATCCGTACTTCCAGCGGCGGGTGGCTCATGAACAGGCCTGCCAGGCCGTGCTTGAGGCCGCCATTGATGCCAAACGCGCTGAGAGTGGCCGGCATCTGGACCGGCACACCTTGCTCGGCCTGGAGGCGTTGCAGGGCGCCGATCATGGCCTGGGTGCCGGCCAGTTGCGCGCCGGCCTCGTCGGCGCGGTATTCACGTTTGCGCGAGAACCACATGACGATGGCGCTGGCCAGAAAGCCCAGTACCAGCTCGGCAAAGATGGTCGTCACGTAGAACGCAATGCCCTGGCCGCTCTCGTTCTTGAAGATCACTTTGTCGACGAAGTTGCCGATGATCCGTGCGAAGAACATCACGAAGGTGTTCACCACACCCTGCACCAGCGCCAGGGTGACCATGTCACCGTTGGCCACGTGGCCGATTTCGTGGGCCAGCACGGCCTTCACTTCGTCGGGCGAAAAGCGCTCAAGCAACCCCTGGCTGACGGCGACCAGCGCGTCGTTACGATTCCAGCCGGTGGCGAAAGCGTTGGCCTCGTAGGCCGGGAAAATCCCGACTTCCGGAGTCTTGATCCCGGCCTCGCGGGCCAGTTGCTCGACGGTTTGCAGCAGCCATTGTTCATGGCGAGTGCGCGGCTGGGTGATGATCTGGGTGCCGGTACTCATCTTGGCTGACCATTTGGAAATCAGCAAAGAGAACAACGAGCCGGCAAAACCGAACACGGCGCAGAACAGCAAGAGCTGATTGAGGTTCAGATCAACCCCGTTGGCCGCCATGATCCCGTTGAAGCCAAACAGGCTCAAGGTGATGCTGGCAATCAGCACCACCGCCAGGTTGGTGGCCAGGAACAGCAGAATGCGCATCATGGTCGAAAGGTTCTCCTCGGATAAATTGCAGCGTAATGCCGGGTATATAAGGCGATGCCAGTCGCTATTCAACAGGGGGACTATTTCAAACTGTGTCGCCTCGTCCTGCCTGAGAATAAAACCTTCGGGCTGAACAGTGGCTGAGCGTGACCCGATAGTGGACATCGGGTCAGCGGGGGAAATTCCCGACCCTGCCAGGGCGGCAGGATCGGCGGCAGCCATTTACTGGCGATAATTCTTGAGGAAGTTGCCGATCCGGCCGATCGCCTGTTCCAGGTCATCGACCCGCGGCAGGGTCACCACCCGGAAGTGGTCCGGCCATGGCCAGTTGAACGCGGTGCCCTGAACGATCAGCAGCTTTTCCGAGAGCAGCAGGTCAAGGGCGAACTTTTCATCGTTGAGAATCGGGCAGACCTTCGGGTCGATGCGCGGGAACGCGTAGAGCGCACCCATCGGTTTGACGCAGCTGACGCCCGGGATGTCGTTGAGCAGCTCCCAGGTACGGTTACGCTGCTCCAGCAGCCGGCCAGGTGGCAGCACCAGGTCGTTGATGCTCTGGTAGCCGCCCAGCGCGGTCTGGATCGCATGCTGGCTCGGTACGTTGGCACACAGGCGCATGTTGGCCAGGATGTCGATGCCTTCGATGTAACTCTGGGCGGCATGCTTCGGACCGGAGATGGCCAGCCAGCCGGAGCGGAAACCTGCCACGCGATACGACTTGGACAGGCCGTTGAAGGTCAGGCACAGCACGTCCGGGGCCAGCGAGGCGGTGCTGATGTGCACGGCTTCGTCATAGAGGATCTTGTCGTAGATCTCGTCGGAAAACACCACCAGGTTGTGCTGGCGGGCCAGCTCAAGCATGCCTGACAGCACTTCTTTGGGGTAGACCGCACCGGTTGGGTTGTTAGGGTTGATGATCACCATGGCTTTGGTGTTCGGGGTGATCTTGGCCTTGATGTCGGCCAGATCCGGCCACCAGTTGGCCTGCTCGTCGCACAGATAGTGCACCGGGTTGCCACCGGCCAGGCTCACGGCGGCGGTCCATAGCGGGTAGTCCGGCGCCGGGATCAGCACTTCGTCGCCATTGTTGAGCAGCGCCTGCATCGACATCACGATCAGCTCGGACACGCCGTTGCCCAGGTAGATGTCTTCGATACCGACACCTTCGACCTGCTTCTGCTGGTAGTACTGCATGACTGCTTTACGGGCGCTGAACAGGCCCTTGGAGTCACTGTAGCCCTGGGCAGTCGGCAGGTTGCGGATCACGTCCTGAAGAATTTCGTCCGGGGCTTCGAAACCGAATGGCGCCGGGTTGCCGATGTTCAGCTTGAGGATGCGATGGCCTTCCTCTTCCAGACGCTTGGCGTGCTTGAGCACCGGCCCGCGAATGTCGTAGCAGACGTTGGCGAGCTTGTTCGATTTGCTGAACTGCATGTTGATGATCCCGAAGATGGACGTGCGGCAACGATGTGCGGCGCAATGGCCGTGAAAATGGGTTTGTCTGGTCTTGAAGCGGGTGACAGACTGATGACTGATGAGGCGCAATCATACGTGCCACCCGACCCGTGGAAAAGACACAGATCGGGGTTTTTCCGAACCGGAGGTGTATCAGTGGACAAGTTGCAAAAGACCCTCAAAGAGTGGGAAGAGATGCTCGATCCGCTGCAGTATCAGGTGTGCCGGCTCAAGGCTACCGAGCGGCCGTTTACCGGCAAATACAACAGCACCAAGACGGCGGGCATCTATCATTGTGTGTGCTGCGGGCTGGCGCTGTTCGATTCGGCGACCAAGTTCGACTCCGGCTGCGGCTGGCCCAGCTTTTATCAGACCCTGGACGACAGTGCGGTACTTGAAGTGCGCGATGTCAGCCACGGCATGATTCGTACCGAGGTGGTCTGCGCTCAATGTGATGCGCATCTGGGCCACGTGTTTCCGGATGGCCCGCCGCCCACCGGGCTGCGCTATTGCATCAACTCGGTGTGCCTTGACCTGGTGCCGAGCGCCTGACGGCGTCAACCAATCTGCCATTGAATACAAAGGGACATAAGCATGAGCCAGGACCTGCTGAACATTGCCTGCACCACACTCAGTGGCGAGCGCAAGAGCTTGGGTGACTATGCCGGCAAAGCCTTGCTGGTGGTCAATACCGCCAGCCAGTGTGGCTTCACGCCGCAGTACAAGGGGCTGGAGCAACTCTGGCAGAGCTACCGCGAGCGCGGCCTGGTGGTGCTTGGTTTTCCGTGTAATCAGTTCGGCAAGCAGGAGCCGGGCAGCGATCAGGAGATCGCCGGTTTCTGCGAGTTGAACTATGGGGTCAGTTTCCCGCTGTTCAGCAAAATCGACGTCAATGGCCACAATGCCCATCCATTGTTCGTCCAGCTCAAGCAGCGCGCGCCTGGCTTGCTGGGCAGCAAGCAGATCAAATGGAATTTCACCAAGTTTCTGATCAGTGGCAATGGCCAGCAGATCAAGCGTTTCTCGCCGCTGACCAAGCCCGAGGCACTGCACGACGAGATCGAAGCGCTGCTGCGCTGAGCCTCACAGGGCGATGGGCGGCAGGCCCTGAGTGGCGGGCAGCCATTGATCCAGCACACTGAGCAGGTCGGCGCGGCGAAACGGTTTGGCCAGGTAATCGTTCATTCCGGCTGCCCGGCAGCGTTCACGCTCTTCGGGCATCGCGTTGGCGGTCAGCGCGACGATGGGCAGGTCCGGCCAGCGTCCGCTGCGGCGAATCTGCTGGCTGGCTTCGTAGCCGTCCATGACTGGCATATTGCAGTCCATCAACACCAGATCAAAGCTGCCGGACTCCAGCTGTTCCAGCGCCTCGCCACCGTGGCTGCTGATGATCACTTCGCAGCCCAGCTTATTGAGCATGCCCTTGGCCACCATCTGGTTGACCGGGTTGTCCTCGACCAACAGGATGCGTGCCTTGTGCGGCAGGCTGGGTTTTTTTTCGGTGTGCTCGGCGCTGTCACTGGACTCTTGGCGCAGGGTGCGGCGCAAGGTCTGGTACAAGGCGTTGCGAGCCAGCGGGCGGGCCTGTTGCTGCAGCGGCGCCAACGCGGTGACCTGCTCGCCAGGCATGAAGTTGCCGTAGGCCGTCACCAGCAGAATCGGGATCGATGTAATGCGGCGGATATCGAACAGGCATTCCGGGCAGTCGGTGACCAGCAGGTCCGGTTGCTGAGGTGCCTCCAGCAAGGTGCTGGCCTCGTCGATGCTGCGGCGCTCCAGGGTGACGCCCCAGGCGGGCAGCAGGCTGCCGAGTAATTCCACCAGGCCGCTGCCGGCCATGCTGATGACGGTGACATGACCGCTGAGCCGGTTCTGCATGATCGCAGACAGGTGCACCGGCAGCGGCAGGTCTGCGCAGAAACGACTGCCAAACCCGGGCTGCGATTCGATGCTCAGTTCGCCGCCCATGGCTTCACACAGATTGTGAGTCAGCGCCAGGCCCAGCCCGGTGCCGCCAAACTGGCGGGTAATGGCGGCTTCGGCCTGGGTAAAGGGCTGAATGATTCGCGCCTGGGCTTCCCGGGCGATACCGATACCGGTGTCACGTACCTCGATACGCACCCGGTAATCAAGGCTCTGCGGCTGCTGGTAATGAGTCAGGCGCACGTCAACCCGGCCAAAGCGGGTGAACTTCAGAGCGTTGGACAGCAGGTTACTGACAATTTGCCGGACCCGGGTCGGGTCGCCGATGATCAGTGAGGGAAAGTCCGGCGCGATCAGGCAGGTCAGTTCAACGCTGGGCGCGCTGTTCTGCGAGAGTAGGGTGGCGGTGTCCTCGATCAGGTTGCACAGGTCGAACGGAATACGCTCGAACTCCAGATGACCCGAATTGAATTTGGACATGTCCAGAATATCGTTGAGCAGTTCGACCAATACTTTGCCCGAGTCGTGGGCAATCATCAGTTGTTGGCGCTGTTCGGCGCTCAGCGGTCCGTCGAGCGATAGCGCCAGCATGCCCAGCAGGCCATTTAGCGGGGTGCGGATTTCATGGCTCATATGCGCCAGGAACGCCGAGCGGGCCTGGGCCATGTCCAGCGCGGTACTGCGTGCCTGTTGCAGTTCTTCGTTGGACTGGCTCAGGCGCAGGTTGCTCGACTTCAATTCTGTGGTGCGCGCCGCAACGATGTTTTCCAGTTCGTCCAAATGCGTGGTAAGGCGATTTTCTGCTTCGCGGCGCTGGGCGAACTCACTGGCGACGGTCTCGATCTGGCGGTTGACGGTTTCGACCAGGATGCCGATTTCATCGCGTTCATGGCCGGGCGGGCAGACCAGCTTCTGCTGCTCACGGCGGCGAGGGTCATGGTGGGTCAGATCGCGAATCAGGGCGACCAGCGGCTTGGTCAGGGCCAGGTAAGAAAAGGCGCAGAGAATGGCGGCCAGGAGCAGGCTGCGGGCGAAGCTGTTGAGCAGGGTGATTTCAGTACGGTGCAGGAACGGGCTGCCGAACGCAAAGGTGTCCACGGTCAGGCTCAGGGTGCCGATAGGTTCATTCGGCATGTTATCGAGGCTCAGGTTGCGCTCGAACTGGCGGGTTTCGCCAAACAGGAAGTCGCTGATCAACCGGTAGCGGCCATTGCTGAGATTGCGCTCGACACTGGCCAATACCATATTGTTGTTATCGGTCAGGCGTGCGCTGACCACTGCCGATGATTGCAACAGCCCGAGTGTAAGTTCCTGGGCCAGCTCGGAATCGATGTTGTAGGCAATGCGTGACGCCGGATTGTGGCTGATTTCCAGCAGGGCATGAATTTCATGATCGATAGCCGCATCTTCGCTGGCATAATCGAGACCGATTTGTAACAGGCTCAGCAGCGTCCCCAGCACGAACCCGACCACCACGGCCAGGCGGGCCTGCTTGAACGACAACCTGTTGGTAAACGCTATATCCATTACCTACTGCCACTTCCGTTCTGACGTGCGCAGCTAGCATAGCTGATTGGTGCGGTGGATTAATCGGATAAACCCAAGGAGATAGAGTGGATTCCCGGCTGAATGCTTTTCTTGAACGCGCCGAAGCCGTGCTCACGCGGCTCGAGCCCCTGTTACCGGCTGTCCGCGAGCCGCTCGACTGGTCTTGCTCACTGGCCGCGCGCTGGGTGCGTGAAGGCCGCAGCGGGTATTTGATGCCGTTGCAGGTCAGTCTCGACATGCGCCTCTCTGACCTGATCGGGGTCGATCAACAACGTGACCAGTTGGGCCGCAACACCCGCCAGTTCATTGATGGTCTGCCGGCCAACCACGCATTGCTCTGGGGTTCGCGTGGCACCGGCAAGTCGTCGCTGGTGCGGGCGTTGCTGGCCGAATACGCTGATGCCGGATTGCGGCTGATCGAACTGGAGCGCGATCATCTGGCTGACCTGCCGCGGGTGGTTGAACAATTGCAGAAGTTGCCCCAGCGCTTCGTGCTGTTTTGCGACGACCTGTCCTTCGAGTCGGGGGAGGGCGACTACCGGGTGCTCAAGAGCGTGCTGGATGGTTCGCTGGAGCAGGCGCCGGATAATGTTCTGCTGTATGCAACCTCCAACCGCCGCCATCTGGTGCCGGAAAAGGAAAGCGACAACGTCAACTGGAAGCATGTTGATGGCGAACTGCACCCCAGTGAGGCGGTGGAGGACAAAATCGCGTTGTCAGACCGCTTTGGTCTATGGCTGTCGTTCTATCCTTTCACCCAGCCGCATTATCTGAATGTGGTCGAGCACTGGATCGGCCAGTTGGCCGGGCAGGCCGGTTTGCAGTGGCAGCGCGACGAGGCGCTGGATATTCTCGCGGTCCGCTGGGCCACCGGTCGTGGCAACCGTAACGGCCGGTGCGCCTATCAGTTCGCCCGCTACTGGGTGGGTCTGCAACTGCTGGAGCAACAACCATGATCGATCTGAGTGATGCTGGCAGCGGCCTGCAAGGCTATGAGCTACTGGCAGCGCAACTGCAGGCGCTGTTGTCCGGGGAGCGAGACTTCATTGCCAATGCGGCGCAGTTTTCTGCCTTCTTGTATAGCCAGCTCGAAGACCTGAACTGGGCGGGTTTTTACCTTAATAAAGATGACGAGCTGGTGCTGGGGCCATTCCAGGGCCAGGTGGCCTGTGTGCGTATCGCCTTTGGCCGTGGGGTCTGTGGTGCTGCGGCACAAAGCCGACAGACCCAACGGGTCGAAGACGTGCATGCGTTTCCCGGTCATATCGCTTGCGACAGCGCCTCGAATAGCGAACTGGTCGTGCCGTTGATCAAGGACGGGCGATTGATTGGCGTGCTGGACCTGGACAGTCCGAAGCTCAAGCGGTTTGGCGAGGTGGATCAGGCGGGGATCGAGCGGCTGGCGGAGATATTTTTGCAGGCCAGTGACTGTTGAACCGTCGGGCCGGTGCGCAGCGCAACTGCGCACCGGCCAGTGATCAATCGTAGATAACCTTCTTCTTCCATTCGGTCTGTTCTGCGTCGGCCTTCAAGCCTTCGGTCAGGGCGTTTTCGTCGTTCTCGGTCGGTGCGGTATTGGTCAGTACGATGGAGTTGACGCGCGCCAGGTTCTTTTCCATGGCCGCCAGTTGCGCCTGATACGTCACCGGGTCTGGCTGGTTGCGCAGGTATTGTACGCCGCGCTCGAACGCCAGACGCGCCTGGCCTGGTTGTTCCTGGTTCATTGCTTCCTGCCCCAGGGTGTTGAAAAACTCGATGTGCAACAGGACCAGGATGGTACGGATCTCGCGAATCCAGTGCTTGGCTTCGCTGGTGTGCAGAAACCCGTCATGAGCGGCACGGGTGACCTGGCCGTGCAGGGCTTCCAGCAGAAAACGCACGTCCTTGGCCTTGGCCTCGGTCTGGATCGGCGTCGCCGGGTTGGTGACCGGGATCGACTCACCCTTGCCGACCAGCTCTTTTAGCTCTTCTACGCGGTACTTGAGCTGGGCATTGTTCTTTTCCATGCTCAGCATGCGCTGCACTACATTGAGTTCAAGGCGCGTCAGCAGCAACTTGAGGGCAGGCGACATGAGTTGCCCGGGAAAGGTTTCGCTGATTTCAGTGCAACGCCGCAGTCGGTCGCTGAGTTCGACCTTGGTGCGGGCACTATCAAGCTTTTTGTTCTCAGCCACGTGGTTCAGGTAGCCGATTGCTATAAGCAGTGCGATACCGACCAGTATGAGCACCGTGATCATGAGTGGTGTCACTGTGCAAACCTCTATTAGTCCAGGTGTGATGATGCGAGTGTAGTGGCTAAGCACTACTGCGCATAGATGTTCTTATCTGCCGCGGCAAGCAAATCTTGATCGCCAGCCATGACAATCCGACCTCCGGCAAAAGCCCAGGTTTATACCGAAGTAATTGATTTCAATAAATTTTCATACGGGGGTTGACGACCTCGCAATCCATCAATAGAATGCGCGCCACTTACAGCGTAAAGCATACAGCGTAGCGCGGTAAGCAGTGAAGTAGTAGCGTGTCCCCTTCGTCTAGTGGCCTAGGACACCGCCCTTTCACGGCGGTAACAGGGGTTCGAGTCCCCTAGGGGACGCCAATTTGCGGGAATAGCTCAGTTGGTAGAGCACGACCTTGCCAAGGTCGGGGTCGCGAGTTCGAGTCTCGTTTCCCGCTCCAGTTTCAAGCAGCTTTGCTTTGGCAAAGTTGGTGAAAACCAGAATGACCATTTGTCAGTCTGGGTACTGAAATGTAGCAATATGTTTCAGGTAGTGTCCCCTTCGTCTAGTGGCCTAGGACACCGCCCTTTCACGGCGGTAACAGGGGTTCGAGTCCCCTAGGGGACGCCAAATTTGCGGGAATAGCTCAGTTGGTAGAGCACGACCTTGCCAAGGTCGGGGTCGCGAGTTCGAGTCTCGTTTCCCGCTCCAGTTTTGGCGTTCGAAGTCTTGTGACTTCAATGCGAGAAGCCTCGCGGCAGTCGAGGCTTTTTTATGAGTCGGTTTTGGCTCATGAGTGTTCGGTAAATCGTTGTTGCTGACGATTTCCAATATGCGGGAATAGCTCAGTTGGTAGAGCACGACCTTGCCAAGGTCGGGGTCGCGAGTTCGAGTCTCGTTTCCCGCTCCAGTTTTGGCATCCGAAGCCTTGAGCTTCAATGCATAAAAGCCTCGATTAAATCGAGGCTTTTTTTTTGCAAAAAATAATCGCGACTTCTGACGAACCCTCTTTTTTATTCAAATTACCAAGCTGGCGCGAAAAGCCCCTTCCTTCAGGTGGGGGATGAAAGCGCCACCGCGAAGCGGTCATAGGGGTTAATATCCATAAAACCGCCCTTATTCTGTGTTTCATGACTGAAATGAAAGCGACCAGAACCCTCAAGATTCGAGTGCGAGATAAGCATGCAGCGCAGTTGCGTGAAGCTTCTCGTGCTGTGAATTTTGTGTGGAACTACGTAAACGAGTTGAGCAGTCGCACGATTCGTGAGCGTGGTCGTTTTCTGTCGGCGTTCGACATTCACAAGTACACCAACGGGGCCGGCAAAGACCTGGGACTGCACAGCCAATCGGTGCAGGCTGTTGCCGACGAATATGTCACACGGCGCAAGCAGTTCAAAAAGCGCCAGCTACGCTGGCGCTGCTCGGGCGGCGCTCGGCGCAGCTTGGGCTGGGTGCCCCTCAAGGCCGGTGCTGCTGTCTGGAAAAACGGCCAGGTCGTCTTCAACAGACAGCACTTCAAGGTCTGGGACAGCTACGGCCTGGCGGGCTTTAAATTCAGATCCGGTAGCTTCAACGAGGACAGCCGTGGACGCTGGTATTTCAACGTCGTGGTCGAGGTCGACCGGCAGTTATCGCCAGGCCAGAGCCACCTGCAGCGACGGTGATCGCCTTGAAAGCGGCAGGTTCTACCGGGATCTGGAGAGCGCCCTGGGCACGGCCCAGCGCGCCGGCAAGAAGGCCCGTGTGCGGGCGATTCACGCCAAGGTTGCGAACCGCCGCAAGGACGCCCTGCATAAGTTCAGCAACGCGCTGGTAGCGCGTTGTGGCGTCATTGTGGTGGGCGATGTGAGCTCACTGAAACTCGCGAAAACCAGGATGGCCAAGTCGGTGCTGGACGCCGGCTGGGGTCAATTGAAAACCATGCTGGAATACAAATGCGATCACGCAGGCACGGTTTTCAAGGTTGTTAGCGAAAGAGACACCACCCAAACCTGTTCGAGCTGCAAGCAATTGCCGGACTCGAGGCCGAGAGGTATCGCAGGGCTTGGAATAAGGGAATGGACTTGTTGTGGGTGTGGTGCCACCCACGACCGCGACGTCAACGCCGCAAAGAACATTCTCGCGCTCGGGCATGAGCGTCCAGTTGTGGGAATCCCCGCCCTTTAAGACGGGGAGGATGTCAACGACTCGTTAGAAGTGCGCCTTTAGCAGCAAGCTGATCGCGCTCTGGTCAGTCGCGAACACCTGGCTGTCTTTGATTCCGTACTTGTCGCTCCAGTAGTCGTATTCGACACCCACATAGAACTTCTTGCCGAACCCGAGTCCCTTGGCCAGGTCGTATTTGATCTGCGGGTTGAAGTGCAGGTTGGCGTGGTAGCTCTTGTCGTTGTCGACCACCCAGTCCATGAAACCGTCGAGGACCAGCTCGGAGTTACCCACCGGGACGGTATAGCTCCACACCGGCGTGATCTGCCAGACGCCGCTGCCGTCACGCTTGCCGTCGCGTTCGCGGTAGTAGGTGTTTAACTGGAAGTAATCGAAGCCGGGAATGTTCAGGTCCACCGCAGGGCCGAGCAAATAGTTTTTAGCGCCATCTTCGCCAAACTCATAGGTGGCCGCCAGCAGCACATCCTTGATTGGCCCGAACGACAGGTGGGTTCCGGTGATCTTGCCCAGCGACAGGCGCGGGCTGATTTCACCGTAAAAGGTGTGACCGTCACTGGCCGCGTTAGTGGCTTTGCCGTTGTACTTGGTGACGTCGACAAACAGGAACAGGTCGCCGAAACTCCAACCGCTGGCATGCTCAAAGGTCAGGGTCTGCTGCTTGGTCGGGTCGACTTTGAAATCGATACCGTTCAGATAAGTCAGGCTATTGTCCTGCCACTGTAAAAGGTCACCGGCCATGCTTTGACCGGCCACAAGGAGACCGCCTGCCAACATCAGGGAAGTAGCGCTGTAGTTCATTAAGTGTGCTCCGGAACTTCGGGATCAGGGTTCTAAGTTGTTGTGTGTGTCGCGCGGCAGTTCCAATGCAATCATCGCGGCACGCACCGCGGCGCGCAGTGCGCCGACGGTCGTGACCGTGTATGCAAGTTTTTTGTTATGGGCTGCAGTGAAATTTTTAAACGTTAATAAGTACCAAGGCATGACGCCTCAGCGTCGTTGTTCGCGTATATAGGGCTCGCCCAGTGCGCCAGGCTGGCTGGCCTGTTCACCGCTGCTGATGGCGACCCAGATCATCACCAGCAGGGTGACTGCATAAGGGGTCATCAGCAGAAAGTACTGCGGCAACTGCACGCCGGCAGCGGCCAGTTGTGGAATCAGGGCTTCGATGGCACCGAACAGCAACGCGCCGGCCAGGGCACGCCAAGGCGACCAGCGCGCAAAGATCACCAGTGACACGGCAATCCAGCCACGCCCGCCGGTCATGTCGGCAATCCACATCTTGGTGCTCAACACCGCGATATAAGCACCGGCCAGGCCGATCAGTGCCGCCCCCGCGACAATCGCCGCCAGCCGATAGGTCAGCACTGGAATGCCGGCCGCATCGGCAGCCTGTGGGTTTTCGCCAACAGCGCGCAGACGCAGGCCGGTCTGAGTACGCTGCAGAAACCACACCACGGCGATGAAAATCAGCACAGTCAGATACACCAGCGGGTTTTGCACGAAGACCTTGCCCATCACCGGCAACTCGGAAAGTGGCCACAGTTCAACGCTGTGCAGGCCGCTGACCGGTCGGTTGGTCCAGCCCAGTACGGTGCCTGTCAGTCCGGTCAGGCCTTGGCAGAAGAACACCAGCGCAAGACCTGCGATGACCTGATTGATCCGCAGCACCAGCACCATTACGGCGAACAGTAACGAGACGACACTGGCGGCCAGCATCGCGACCAGCAGTGACAGGCCGGCCAGGCCCAGGCCCAGTTGCATGCCGATACCGGCCAGGGCGCCGACCAGCATTAACCCTTCGGCGCCCAGTGCCAGCACGCCGGCGCGTTCGGTGAGGATCAAACCCAGCGCCGCCAGGGCGAAAGGCACCGCGAAATCCGGCGCGTTGCCGAGCCAGTGAGTCAACAGTTCCATCAGCAGTCTCCAGCCTGAATACGCCGCAAGCGATGGCGAATGAAAAAGTCCGAGCACGCCACGCAGATCACCAGAATCGCCTGAATCAACTGCACCATCGAAAAGGGGATCTGGTAGAACACCTGCAAGTTGCGCCCGGCGACGAACAGCAGGGCAATCAACAGCGCCACCACGGTTGCCGCCACGGGGTTGTTACGTGCCAGAAAGGCGATTAGCACACCCGAGAAGCCGTAGCCCTGATAGAACGACTGGGTCAGCCGACCTTCCTGGCCTGCCGTGACCACCCATCCGGCGATGCCGGCCAGGGCGCCAGACAGCAGCACGGTGGCGATGATCATCTTGCGCACCGGTACACCAATCGCTGCGGCCACCCGCGGATTGGCATCGACGAAGCGCAGGTACAGACCGGCGCGGGAGATGCCGATGAACCACAGGGTGAAGGCGGTGATGACCAGTGCCATGAGAATGGCCACGTTATAGCCGGCGATAAAGTCGGGGAGGCGCTCGAAACTCTGCAGGGGCGGTGAGTAGGGAAAGTTGTCACGCGGGTCTTTCCAACTGCCGTACACCAGATGCAGCAGGAAGTTGGCCGCGATGTAGTTGAGCATCAGTGTCGAGATGATCTCATTGACCTTCAGGTGCAGCTTCAACAGCACCGGGCCCAGGGTCCAGAGCATCGCGCACAGCATGGCTGCGAGCATCATCAGCGGCAGACGCAGGACCTGCGGGCCGATGTCGAACAGTGAAATCGCCGTGGCGCCAATCGCGCCCCAGATCATCTGGCCTTCCAGGCCAAGGTTCCAGAACCGTGCGCGAAAGGCCATGCAGCCGGCCAGGCCGACCATGATCATCGGCGCCGCCTGGAACAACACGGCACGCAGGTTCTGGGCATCGAGCAGGGTCTGCACAACAAACTCGTTGAGCAGTTCCCCCGCTGGAACACCGGCACTGATCAGGATCAACGCGCAGATGGTCAGACCCAGTAGCAGCGCCAGGCCGATCACCAGCGCTTGCTGGTGCCAGGTCATCTGCTGGCGGGTTTCCAGAGCATAGCGTCGGCCGAACAGCGGCTGACGTGGGCGTGCGGTGGATTGAGGCAGCGTGGTATCAGTCATGGCTCACCATTGCTTTACCGATGGCCTGGCGGTCGGCGGGGTGTGCGAACTCGGCGACAATGCGCCCGCCGTTCATCACGCCAATTCGGTCGGCCAGCGTCAGGACTTCATCGAGGTCTTCACTTATTACCAGTACGGCGGCGCCAGCATCACGGGCGGCACGCAAGCGGCCATGCACGGCTTGGGTGGCACGCACATCCAGGCCACGGCTGGGGCTGTGCACCACCACCAGTTGCGGGTCGCGGCTGAACTCGCGGGCAATCACCAGCTTCTGCGCGTTGCCGCCGGAGAGCAGGGCAGCACCCTGGTCCAGGCTGCGCACGCCTTGCACATCGAACCCGCTCACCGCTGCTTGCGCATCGCTGCGCATACGCTTGCCGAGCAGGCGCAGGAACGAGCCGTAGCGCCCTGCATGAACCTGACCGATGGCAAAGTTCTCGACCACGCTCAATGAACCCGCCAAGGCGGCGCCGTAGCGGTCAGCCGGAATACAGGCGATGCGCAGGGTGCGGCGCTGCTCGGCGCTGGCAGCGCGCAGATCACCGAAACCCTCCAGGTGAATCTCGCCTTCGGTCGGCTGGGGCAGGCCCATCAGGGCATTTGCCAGCTCGCTCTGACCGTTGCCGCCCACCCCGGCAATGCCGTAGATCTGCCCGGCGCGCAGGCTCATGTTCACCCCCGCCAGCGGCCCGCTACCGGGCGGGCTGCGCAGGTCACGCACATGCACCCGCACCGGCCCGGCCGGTGGACCTGCCTGATAACCGGCCTGGCTTGCCTCACCCACGGTCAGGCGCACCAGCTCTTCGATGCTGACGCTCCGGGGATCGAGGGTCTGAATGGTTTTGCCGCCGCGCATCACCGTCACCCGATCAGCAAAGCGCTTCACATCGGTCATCTTGTGGGTCACCAGCACCACGGCAGCGCCTTGTCGGGCGAACGCTTGCACGGTCGTGAGCAGTCGTTCGGCTTCCACATCGGTGAGCACGGCGGTGGGTTCATCGAGAATCAGAATGCGCGCGCCGGCGAGCAGCACCTTGAGAATTTCCACGCGCTGCTGTTCGGCCACCGACAGTTGTTCCACCGGCTGGCGTGGGTCGAGCACAAAGCCCAGATCGGCTGCCTTGGCGCTGATCTGCTCTTCCAGCCGTTTCAGGCGCTTGCCATAGCTGCCCTGTTGCGGCTCGGCGGGCAGGCCGAGCAGGATGTTCTGCGCCACCGTGAATGGCTTTACCAGCTTGAAGTGCTGATGGACCATGCCGATCCGGTAGCGGCTGGCATCCTTTGGACCGCTGAGCCGCACCAGGTTGTCATCCACCAGCAGGCTGCCGGTTTCTGGCGCATACAGGCCGGCGGCAATGTTCATCAATGATGATTTGCCAGCGCCATTTTCCCCCAGCAATGCGTGGACCTCGCCCCATGCGGCGCTGAAGTGCGCGTCACTCAAGGCCTGGAAACCGTCGAACGACTTGTTGATGCCGGTCAGTTGTAGCGCGTTGACCTGTCTCATTGCTGAGTCTTCACGCCGTTGACGAACCAGTCCATTTTCCACAGCTCGGCGTCAGGCATGACTTTGCCGGCGGCGATTCGCTCTTTGCCGTCGCGATCACTCAGCGGGCCGCTGTAGAGGACTTTGGTCCCGGCGAGCAACTCGGCGCGGGCGGCCTCGATCTTCGCCCGATCAGTAGCAGAAATGATCGGGGCGTCGGTCAGACTGATATCAGTGCCACCTTGCTGCATCGACAGCAGTGCACCGTTGGCCGAGGGCTGCCAGTTACCGGCCATGACTTTTTTCAGTTCCGGCGCCAGGAAGCGCTCCCAGACCCACATCGACGAGCAGACAGTTGCTTTTGGCGCAAACTCACTGAGGTCACGGTGATAGCCGGTGCCGTGCACACCACGCTCCTGGGCGACCAACTGCGGCGTCGGGCTGTCGACGTGTTGCCCGATGACGTCTGCACCGTTGTCGATCAGCGCCATGGTCGCGGCGCGTTCCTTGACCGGGTCGTTCCAGGCGCCGGTATAGACCACATTGACGGTAGCTTGCGGGTTGATCTGCTGGGCACCCAACTCGAAGGCGTTGACCGTCCAGTTCACCTGGCCGAAGGGGTTGGCGGCGACAAAGCCCAGCTTGCCGGACTTGGACGCTGCTGCGGCAGCCATACCGCACAGGTATTGGCTTTCATAGGTGCGCCCATAGAACGATTCAAGGTTGGCTGCGTTGGTCGTGCCTGAGCCATTGAGGAAGGCGACGTCAGGGTATTTGCGGGCCAGTTCCAGAAAGGTATCGGAGTAGCCGAAGGCTGTGCCGACAATGATGTTGGCGCCCCGGGCGATCAGCCGGTCAACGACCGGAGTGATGGCCGCAGCATTTTCAGGCACGCTCTCTACGAACTGAATCTTCTGGTCGAGTTCTTTTTCCAGTTTTTGCCGGGCCTCATCGAAGGCTTGCGTCCAGCCGCCGTCGTTACGCGGGCTGATATACACCATGGCGATCTTCGCCGGTGCCTTGAGCGTTAGCCCCTCGGCCTGTGCCAGCCCGATGGCGCTGGCAAACAGAACGGCCGCACACACAGTACTCTGCAAAACATTCCTGAACATAAGTCGTTTTCCTGCTGATAGGCGAATGATTAACAGCACAAGGCTGAGCCGGCGGGCCCTCTGGCTCAGCGCGGTATGGCCAACAGCAGCTTCCGTGCCATTAAAAATAAGTCTTTTATTAACAGTAGGTTACAAATCGAATGCGATGAAAACGGATCATATGGTCTGATTTAGAGCACTTAGTTTGTGCGTGGCGCACGAGAAGCGGGCGACACAATCGCCAGGCAGGACTGCCGGGCGTGAGCCGCAGGGGCGTAATAAGGCGTTGAGGCGGGGGCGGGCGGTGAAGCGGCGAAGTGCTGAGGCTTAAGGAGCAGTCTTGCGGGCTGCTCCAGTTGTTTGTCAGGCGATCAGCGCTCAGTGTCAGGGCGGGGGCGAATGCCGTGGCAGAGCAAGTTCTGCAGGTTATGCAAAACCTCTTCAAAGAACACCGGGTCCGCCAGTGTTTTGCCCGTAATGGCTTGTATCTGAGTGCTGAAGTCGGCGTAGTGCTGAGTCGTGCTCCAGATCGAGAAGATCAGGTGATAAGGGTCCAGCGGCGCCAGTTTGCCTGCTTCGATCCAGCTCTGAATCACTGCGGCCTTGTTCTCGACCATCTGCCGTAGCTGTTGTTCGAGTTGCGCCTTTATCAGCGGGGCGCCTTGCATGATCTCCATGCAGAACAGTTTCGACTCGGCGGGGTGGTCGCGAGACAGCTCAAGCTTGGCGCGGATGTAGTCCCCGATGGCGTCCATCGGCTGCTGTTGGACATCGAAGCCCTTGAGCGGCAACAGCCAGATCTCCAGCAGATGCTGCAGCACATTGGTGTACAGCTCTTCCTTGCTGGAAAAGTAGTAGAGCAAATTGGTCTTGGACACGTCCGCTGCTGCGGCGACCTGGTCAAGGCTGGTGCCGTGCATGCCGAACCGGGAAAACAGCTCCAGCGCTGCGTGAATGATCGACTCGCGCTTGTTCTTTATCTGCGCCTGGCGGCGCTGTTCCGATTTCGCACTCATGCTGCGCGCCACGGTGGTCTTTACCCCGGCAGCAGGCTTTTTGGTTTTGCCGGTGACCTTTTTGGCGGCAGCCTTTTTCAGTGTCTTGCCAGCGGCAGCCACGTTTTCGACGGATTTGCTTTTCACGATCTCAACCACCCAGCGAATCGAGCGGCGATTGTATCAGGCTTGCTCGTGAGGGCAGATCTGGCATCGCCAGCCTGTGGCGCTAATGCCTGTGTTATTGACGGATGTCAGGTGCCAAGCCTTCGGTGCCCCATGCTGGCTCGCTGCGCATCAATATCGGGCAGCTTTTAAAATTCAAACGGTTCAAAACAGACCATTTGGTCTGCCAATGAATTATTTTTTTATCTAACTAATTGATAAAAAACAACAAAAAATAAATGGCATGACGCATGCAAAGCTTCTTTCGACCCGCATCCAATGGGGATGTGCACGGCGAGTGGAGAAGCTTATGAAGGTGGGTATCTTTATCCCGATCGGCAACAACGGCTGGCTGATTTCCGAAAACGCTCCTCAGTACAAACCAACGTTCGAACTGAACAAACAGATCACGTTGGCGGCCGAGCACTATGGTTTCGACTTCGCCTTGTCGATGATCAAACTGCGCGGTTTCGGTGGCAAAACCGAGTTCTGGGATCACAACCTGGAGTCGTTCACCCTGATGGCGGGCCTGGCGGCGGTCACCAGCCGTATCCAACTTTTCGCCACCGCCCCTTCGCTGGTCATGCCGCCGGCGATCATCGCGCGCATGGCGGCGACCATCGACTCGATTTCCAACGGCCGCTTCGGCGTTAACCTGGTCACCGGCTGGCAGCGCCCCGAGTACTCGCAGATGGGCATGTGGCCTGGGGATGAGTTCTTTTCCAATCGCTACGAATACCTCTCTGAATATATCCAGGTACTGCGTGACCTGTGGGGCACCGGTAAATCCGATTTCAAGGGCGCGCACTTCCAGATGGACGACTGCCGCGTCAGCCCCCAGCCGCAGGCCAACATGAAAGTGATCTGTGCCGGGCAAAGCGACGCTGGCATGGCCTTTTCGGCGCAGCATGCCGACCACAACTTCTGTTTCGGCAAGGGCATCAACACGCCCAAGGCCTTTGCCCCCGCCGCGCAGAAGCTGATTGAGGCGAGCCGTGAAACCGGTCGTGACGTCACTACCTTCGTGCTGATGATGGTCATCGCCGATGAGACCGACGAAGCCGCCCGCGCCAAGTGGGAGCACTACAAGGCTGGCGTCGATGAAGAGGCGGTCGCCTGGTTGGGCGCGCAAGGTGCGGTCGACAAAACCTCCGGAGCTGACACCAATGTGCGTCAAATGGCCGATCGGACCAATGCCGTCAATATCAATATGGGCACCCTGGTGGGCTCTTACGCCAACGTTGCGCGCATGCTCGACGAAGTGGCCGAAGTGGAGGGCACCGAAGGCGTGTTGCTGACCTTCGACGACTTTATCGCAGGCGTTGAAGCCTTTGGGCAGCGCATCCAGCCGCTGATGAAAAGCCGTATCGAGGTGGCCACGCCGGTGCCCAGCCAGGCCGACTCCCAACCCGCAGCTGTCGGGGTTGCATCATGAGCACTGCCAAGAACCTGACCATCCCGGCGGGTATCGCCGAGGTGCCGGGCGCCGGTGCGCCGATCGTGCTGCCGGCGCGCCCGGAGCCTCTGTACCTGCATCAAACCAATACGGCGTTGATCGTGGTTGACATGCAAAACGCCTACGCCAGTGTCGGTGGTTATGTTGACTCGGCCGGCTTCGATATTTCCGGTGCCCAAAGCGTCATTGCCAAGACCGGCGAGGCCATCGCTGCGGCGCGGGCGGCCGGGATCTGCGTGATCTATCTGCAGAACGGTTGGGACAGCGACTACGTGGAGGCCGGCGGCCCCGGTTCGCCGAACTGGTACAAGTCCAACGCCCTGAAAACCATGCGTAAAAATCCGCACCTGCAGGGGCGCTTTCTCGCCAAGGGCGGTTGGGACTATCAGATCGTCGACGCGCTCGCGCCGCAACCGGGCGACATCGTGGTGCCAAAGCCGCGCTACAGCGGTTTCTTCAACAGCAGCCTGGACAGCACCTTGCGTGCCCGGGGCATCCGCAATCTGGTCTTCACCGGGATCGCTACCAATGTCTGCGTTGAAAGCACCCTGCGCGATGCCTTTCACCTTGAGTACTTCGGCGTAATGCTCCACGACGCCACCCATGAGCTGGGCGGCGCGCCCATACAGGCCAGCACGGTTTACAACATCGAAAGCTTCTTCGGCTGGGTTTCCACCGTAGATGACTTCATCACCAGCATCGCGGCGCACTGATCGTCAGGTCGCTCTTCTCGTTTTTAACTTATGAGGTTACTCCCATGCCCAAACAAGTCATCACTCCGCCAGGCACCGGCAAACCGCTCGCCCCTTTCGTCCCCGGCACACTGGCCGACGGCATTCTTTATGTATCGGGCACCCTGCCATTCGACAGCGAGAACAACGTGGTGCACGTCGGTGATGCTGCGGCGCAGACCCGGCATGTCCTGAACATCATCAAGGGTGTTGTCGAAACAGCGGGCGGCACCATGGATGACATCACGTTCAACCACGTTTTCCTGAAAAACTGGGAAGACTATGCGGCTATCAACAGCGTGTATGCCGAATTCTTTCCCGGTGAAAAACCGGCGCGCTATTGCGTGCAGACCGGCCTGGTCAAAGCCGATGCCCTGATCGAGATCGCCAGCATCGCTCATATTGGCAAAGCGCCTGCAGGTAACGCCCAGTGAGTACGGCCCTGCACTTTGATGTGCACGGACCTGCCGATGGGCCTGCGGTGCTGCTGTCATCCGGGCTGGGCGGCGCGGCGGGCTACTGGTCGGCGCTGGTTCCACGGCTGGTAGCCGCCGGCTATAAGGTCATCGCCTACGACCAGCGCGGCACCGGGCGCAGTCGTCAGACGTTGGCGCAGGATTACCGTATTGCCGATATGGCCCTGGACATTCGCGACCTGCTTGACATCACGCAGACCGGCGAATGCCACTTGATCGGCCATGCACTGGGCGGGCTGGCCGGGCTGCAACTGGCGCTGGATTTCCCTGAGCGGCTGCGCAGCCTGACCCTGATCAATGCCTGGGCGGCGCCCAACCCGCATTCGGCGCGCTGCTTCGAGGCGCGTCTGGCGTTGCTGGATGCGGTTGGCCCGCGCGCTTACGTCGAGGCGCAGCCGATCTTCCTGTACCCGGCCAGTTGGTGTGCGGCCAACGCCGAGACAGTGCAAGCCGAAGTGGAGCATGCCTTTGCCGGCTTTCCTGAGGTCGCCACCATGAAGGCGCGCATTGCGGCGCTTCGCCGGTTCGATATCAGTGAGCGGTTGGCCGGGATCAACGTTGCCACGCTGGTGTCGGCGGCCAGAGACGATGTACTGGTGCCCTGGACCTGTTCGCAACAGCTTGCCCAAGGCTTGCCCAATGCACGCCTGCATATCGTCGAGCAGGGCGCGCACGCCCACAACATCACTGCCGCCAGCGTGTTCAACGAACAGTTGTTGGCGTTTCTTGAGGCCCAATCCGGGGAGCGTACATGAGCCAAGCTTTGAATGATGCCGCGCTGGCTACCCTGTTCAGCGCAGCCCGTACCCACAACGGCTGGAGCGATCAGCGCATTGATGACGATGTCCTGCGTCAACTCTATGACCTGCTGAAAATGGCGCCCACCTCGGCCAACTGTTCGCCCGGTCGCTTCGTGTTTCTGCGCAGCGCGGCCGCCAAGGAGCGTCTGGCACCTGCTTTGTCCAAGGGCAATCTGGAGAAAACCATGACCGCTCCGGTCAGCGTGATCGTTGCCTGGGACCGGGCCTTCTACGAGCACCTGCCGACACTGTTTGCGCACGCCGACGCCAAGAGCTGGTTTACCCACAGCCCTGAAGCCGCGCATGAGACCGCATTTCGTAACGGCTCGCTGCAGGGGGCCTACTTGATCATGGCGGCTCGCTCGTTGGGGCTGGATGTTGGCGCTTTGTCAGGCTTCGATGCCCAAAAGGTCGATGCCGAGTTCTTTGCCGGTAGCACCTGGACGGCCAACTTCATCGTCAACCTCGGCCACGGTAACCCGGAAAAACTGTACGACCGCCTGCCACGGCTGGCCTTCGACGACGCCTGTCAGTTGCTCTGAAATCAACTTCAATCTGGTAACCCATCATGTCTAGCAGCCTTGCAACCTTCAGTGCGTCGCACGCCATTGAGCACTCGGCGCCCGGTAAAGCCGAGTTCCGCAGCGCCATGGCGCGCCTCGGTGCTGCCGTTAACATCATCACCACCGATGGTCCTGGCGGCCGGGCCGGCTTTACCGCATCTGCGGTGTGCAGCGTCAGCGATGAGCCGCCGAGCCTGCTGGTGTGCCTCAACCGCAGCGCCTCGGTGTACGAAACCTTCAAACGCAACGCGGTGCTGTGCGTGAACGTGTTGGGCGCCGGGCAGCAGGATATTTCCAACCTGTTCGGTGGCAAGACCTCGATGGACGAGCGTTTCGCGGCAGCTACATGGCAGACCGGCGTTTCTGGCTCGCCGGTGATGCAACAGGCCAGTGTCTCTTTCGATTGCCGGCTGCAGCAGATCACCGAGGTCGGCACCCACGATGTGCTCATCTGTGAAGTGCTGGCGATCCACAGCACCGCGCAGGCGCACAGCCTGATCTATTTCAATCGGCAGTATCACGAACTGCAAGCCAGTTGCTGACCCTTGACCAGACTGAGAATGTCATGAGCAAAGTCGTTTTTATTACCGGCGCTACGTCCGGCTTCGGTCGCGCGACTGCGCGGCGTTTCGCCGCTGCCGGGTGGTCGCTGATCCTGACCGGGCGACGCATTGAGCGGCTGCTGGCGTTGCAGGACGAACTGGGCGCAAGCGTGCCGGTGCATATCGCGCAACTCGATGTGAGCGACGCCGAGGCTGTAGCGCATGCCGTCGCGCAGTTACCGCCCGCTTTTGCGCGCATCGACGCACTGGTCAACAACGCAGGTCTGGCACTGGCGCCGCAGCCTGCGCAGACGGTGGCGCTGCAAGATTGGCACACCATGATCGACACCAACATCACCGGGCTGGTCAATGTCACCCATGCCGTGCTGCCCAAACTGCTGGAAACCGGCCAGGGCGCGAGCATCATCAATATCGGCTCGGTGGCGGGCGAATGGCCTTACCCGGGCGGGCATGTGTATGGTGCCAGTAAGGCGTTCGTCAAACAGTTCAGCTATAACCTGCGCTGCGACCTGATCGCCACTGGTGTGCGGGTCACCGACATTGCCCCAGGAATTGCCGAAACCGAGTTTACCCTGGTGCGAACCAACGGCAATCAGGCTGCCAGCGATGCGCTGTATGGCAGTACAACGCCATTGACTGCTGAGGACATTGCCGAGCAGATTTTTTATGTGTGCAGCCTGCCGTCGCATATCAATATCAATCGTCTCGAAGTGGTTCCGACACGCCAGGCGTGGGCGGCCTATGCCATCGATCGCGACAATTAATGGATGGGAAAAGCGTCTTGGCTGGCCTGTGACGGGGGGGATGTCTATCTGAAGTCAGTGACGGGCACAGTTTCAAGTCAGTGATTTCAAAAGCGGAATTCTGTCATTACCCGTACTTTGAGCGCCGAGTTGCCGGCGCAGGCGTGCACGATCCGGCTTGCCGGAGGTTGTCAGCGGCATTTTGTCGAGCACCGTGATGGTTGCGCTGATGCCCAGCCGGTCGAGCAGGCCGCGCAGTGCCGTCTGCTGCTGGTCAGCCGCAGTGGCACTGGCCTGGACAGCGACACAGGCGCGGCGACGGTCGTGCTCGTCCACCATGACCACGACGCACTCCGGCATCAGTGTCTGCGCAATATGTCGCTCGATGTCGGGCGTGAACTGAATGCCTTGTGTGCTGAGCAGGGCATCAGTGGCCCGGCCCATCAAGATCAGGCTGCCGTCAGCAAGTCGACGGGCGATGTCGCCACAGGCGTGAACATCATCCTCTCTCGCATCGCTCGCAAGCGGGTAGTAGCCTGATCCATGGTGGGCGCAGCGGGCGCTGATCTCGCCGATGTCGGGGTACCCTGGGTCGATGGCGGTCAGTGTCACTTCAACGTTGCCCAGCGGGCGCATGCCACTTTCGAGCTGCAGACCGGGGCTGAAGTCGGCGAGGATCATGCCGAATTCAGCGCAGCCGTAAATCCGCTTGATATGAATGCCCAGGCAGCGCTCGGCTTGCAGCAAGATCTGCTCATCCAGATAAGGGTCTTCACACAATGGCATGGCCAGTGCTGGCAAGCGAATACCAGTCTGTTCGGCGGCCTGTGTCAGGGCCAGATACTGTGACGGCAATGCACTCATCACGGTGATGCGCTGTTGGTCGAGAGTGCGCAGGGTCTCTTCGACGTTCGCGGCCTCGCCTAAATATAATGTCGCGCCGGTCAAAAGCGCCGGGAACACATGCAGGTCTGTGGCATGGCGGCTATCAAGGCTATGGATGTTCAGATAGCGTGCGCTGGCGTCGAGCCCTGCGGATTCGACCCAGTGCAGGATCTCCCGATGCAGATGCTCCTGGCGCCATAACGCGAGCCGGAGTGCGCCAGGGGCGCCAGTGGTTTCCTGCATGCGCATCAAGCCGGTCTGTTGCTGGTGGGCAGGCGCTTGCAGGGTGGCAGGTGGCTGGCTGCGCAGGGCGAAACTGGGAACCTGGGTGCCTGCGGGCATGGTGCCGTATTCTGTGACCAGCACGGCGGCATGCACCTGTTTCAGGCGTTTGGCCCGGTACGCCGTGCTGCAGGCCAGGCTTATCGGGCAGTGCACCAGCTCCAGGCTGGCCATGGCGAACAGTAGCGCGACATAGCCGATGCTGTTGCCCAGCTGCGTGACCACCACATCGCCGTTACGCAAGCCGACCGCGTGCAGGCGGGCGCGCAAGGCTTCTATGTCCTGAAGCAGATCAGCATAGGTGCGGATGTTGCCGTGGCGATCGACAACTGCCGGGTGGTCTGGGTGGCGGGTCGCCACGTTCAAGAACTGCTGCTGAAGCACTCGTGGGTCTCCTTGAAGATCAGCTGAAAGACAGCGTCGGGTATTGGCGCCGGATCAGTTGGTTCGTCGGCCACAAGTTGGGTCGGTGTGCAGCGTCGAGGTGTGGTGGCATTGCAGGTTCGGCAGATCAATGGCGAGTCTTGGCAAGGCAGCGCCGGCTCGCGGTCGTAACCAGGCCAGCTTGTTCAAACCGGCTTAGTTAACAGGGGCGTTGCGCAAACGGCTAGCTCCCGGATGAGGGGGGTTGTAGTGTGTTTTGGTTTCTGAATGCCTTGGCAACTTGTACATGCCGTGGATTGATTTCAAAAAGCCATATCACTATTTTGTCTATGGTTTCAGTGAATGGATTGATCCGCTCGCGTACCATCTCGGGATGGTGCACCGGGTAAAAGGTGGCACCAGGGTGGGAGAGTGGCCATGCTGGCAATTGATGAACTGATACAGCTCTGTGAGACAGAGCGTTATGAGAACTGGCTGGCGAGTCTCAAGACGTTGACGCTCAAGCTGGGTTACTCGAATTTTCTGGTAGGCCTCAAGCCAGGCGTCGCCGCCGCTGGCCAGCAAGTGCTGATTCACACTGACTACCCGGTCGCCTGGCGGACCCAGTACGATGCCCAGTCCTATATGGCTGTCGACCCGATTGTTCATCACTGTCTGGGTTCGAACCGGCCGCTGATCTGGAAGCGGGAAAATTATCGGCTGCCGTCGGAGTCAGCGTTCTTTGAGGAGGCGACGATGTACGGGCTCGAACAGGGGCTGGCGTTGCCCCTGCACGGCCCCAGAGGCGAGGCTGGCATGCTTTGCCTCAAGCCTGATGAGAAGGGTGCCCAGGCTGGCGTGACCATGCTGCAGTCGTTGCCGATGGCAACCATGTTGCGTGATTACGCCATTGAGTGGGTGCTCAGGGCTCAGGCCGAACACAACGCGCCGGTGCATCTGACGGCACGGGAGAAAGAGGTGCTGCAATGGAGCGCCGCCGGCAAGACGACCTGGGAAATCTCGATGATCCTGTCCTGTACCACCTCAGCGATCGACTTCCATTTCAAGAACATCCGCCGCAAGTTCCAGGTCAGTTCTCGGCAGATGGCGGTGCTGCGAGCCATTCAACAGAAACTGATCACGCCCTGACTGGCGTGGGGTTTGCGCCAGGTCGCTTTCTTGCAGGCGCCCGCTGAGGTAAAGGCGAAGCAGAATGTAAACCGGCGCGGGGACCTGGCTGGTGCACTCGATGCGGCTGGCGCAGGCCTGGCTGATGCCGAACCTTGACCAGAATTCGGTCTGGCTCTGCTTGAGGTTCAGGCGCCGACTAATGGCTTGATGGGCGACCTCGCGGACTGCCGAGGTGTTGAGAAGCTTCATCTGGATAGATCCTCGCAAAGCCCCAAACTAACAAACCCGCCAGGCGTGAACCACCTCCTTAATCTGGGAGGCTCTAATTTATTCATTTTGAATATACCGTTCTCGGCAATATCCAGCCAACGGTAGTCACCATGTTTATTTCTATTGAGCGCCGCACTAATACCCATCCACAAGCGTTGAACGCCATGCACAAGCTGCGTGCGCGGATCTTCAAACATAAGAAGATGTGGGATATTCCGCTGATCAATGACATGGAAATCGATGGCTATGATGCGCTTGATCCTTACTACATGATTATTAACGAAAGTTCTGATCAGGCGTATGTTTGCGGTTGTTGGCGGATTCTGCCGACGACAGGCCCAAACATGTTGGCGCATACCTTCCCGGAACTGTTGCACGGCCAGCCGGCGCCCTGTTCCGAATCGATCTGGGAGCTGAGCCGGTTTGCCATCGAGTTGCCGGACGGCAACCGTTTCGGTTTCTCGATGGGCACCACCCAGGCCATTCACGCGATCGTCAACTTCGCCATTGATTGCGGCGTCGAGCAGTTCGTTACCGTGACGACGGTCGGTGTTGAAAAAATGCTGATCCGGCTGGGGCTGGATATCAGCCGTTTTGGCCCGGCGCTGCAGATCGGCGTCGAGCGTGCGGTCGCGCTGCGCATCGAGTTGAACGATAAAACCACCGCAGCGCTGGAAAAGGCACTCAGTGGCATGCGCCATTGAGTGCAGCGTTTGATGACGGTCAATGATCAACATGCACAGTCTTTGGCAAAACTGTAAGTTACAGACCTACCCTTCAATAGCGGGGCTGGCCTAAAGTCTGTTCTTGATATCTCAGGCGCGGGTGGGTCATGAATCTCTGGTTTCGATTGTTGTGCATGTTATTACGCCGGCCGTGGCGGCACCCGGTTGAGGGGACCGCTGTTACTTCACTGCATCTGCGGGTGTGGCCGCTTGATCTTGATTTGAATCGGCATGTCACTAATGGTCGTTACTTTACCCTGGCGGATGTCGGGCGCATGGATTTCGTACTGCGTACCGGTGCCTATAAAGTTGCACTGCGACATAAAGCCGTGCCCATCGTCGGTGACGCCTGGGGCAAGTTTCGTCGGGAGTTGAAGCTGTTCGAAGCCTTCGAGCTTCAAACCCGCCTGTTGGGCTGGGACGAAAAGTGGGTGTTTCTTGAACACCGCTTCGTCAGTCGTGGGCGGGTGGTGGGCGTGGTCATCATCCGTGGGCTGTTTCGCTCGGCCAGAGGGCTGGTCGCACCGGCTGAGCTGGTCAGCGCGCTGGGGCTGGCGGAGCAGTCTGCGGCCATTCCCCAGTGGCTGGCGGCCTGGTCGAGCAGTTGCGACCAGATGAGTCAGGACCTGCGTGATGAAGCTTTATAAGAACAGGGTTCAGAACGGCCCTGCAGTGGTAAAGGCGCCGCCCTGCAAGGTGGCGCTGCGGTCGTCGGCTGCCGGTTTTGGCAACTGCTCCATCCTGGCGCGAAAGCGCTCGGAGCTGTCTTGCGGGTTGAAACCCAGGTGCGCCGCGTAGCGGTTGTTCCACCACAGATCGCGGTTGGCCGATACGCCATACACCACGGTGTGCCCGACGTTCTCGGCAAGCAATGAGCGCTCGACCAGATGGGCCAGGTCGCTGTAGCTCAGCCAGGTCGAGAGCATGCGCAGGTTGCGCGGTTCCGGGAATGCCGAACCGATTCGCAGGCTTACGGTTTCGATGCCGTAGCGATGAAAATAGAACGTTGCCAGGTCTTCGCCGTAAGACTTCGACAGTGCGTAGTAACAGTCTGGCCGGCGCAGAGAATGAGCGTCGAGCTGTTCATCCTGTGGGTAAAAGCCGGTCACATGATTGGAGCTGGCGAAGATCACCCGTTTGATGCCGTGGATGCGCGCAGCCTCATAGATATGAAAGGTGCCACGGATATTGGCATCAAGAATCTCTTCGAACGCTCGCTCGGTAGAGATCCCGCCCAGATGCACAATCGCATCGACATCCTGAGCGAGTGCCAGTACGCCTGGCTTGTCGGCCAGGTTGCAACTTATCACTTCTTCATGATCGCCGGCGGCGGGCGCCATCGGGCTGATGTCCGATGCGCGCACGATGTTGGCATGGGCCTGCAGTGCTTCACGCATGATCTGCCCCAGACCGCCGGCAGCGCCGGTCAGCAGCAGACGATTGAAGGGTTTGCCTGAGTCGGCAGGCACGGATGAGGTGGTCATGGCGAGCGCCTTCTGTTGAGAAAACGAGGGTTGAGCAAGCGGGGGATTTCGCGTCTTGCAGCAATGCCGGGCAACCCTGGTGGTTGCCCGGCGGCGGGGGTATTACAAGAAGTTGTACTGGATGCCTACACGCCAGCGGGCCTGACGGTCATCGGTGGTGGAGTTGACTTTGATGTCACCCACTTCCATGAACGGCTGCCACTGTTTGTTGATCTTGTACTTCACGACCATGTTTTGCTCGTAGTCGCTCTTCTTGTTGTCGTAGCGGATGTAATCGGTATCGAAGTAGATGTACTGGTACTCGAAGGCCCAAGGGCCTGACGGGGTCCAGCCAAGCCAGCCTTCAAAACGCGTGGTGTTCTGGTTGTCTTTGGCGCGGTCATCCTTGCTGCGATCGATCACGTCGCGGTCCAGGCGTCTGGCGTCATGGCGAATGCGGGTTGCGACATACCAGGCATCGTCGATCTTGTAGGTGTACTTCAAGCCGAACTTGTACGTGGTGGCGTCTTTGACGCTGTCCATGATGAACAAGGGCTGCAGTGTCGATTTGGCACTGAGCTTGTAGTTGTAGTCCACCGTGAACTCGTGGCCGTTGTTTACGACGTTGTCGTAGGCAACGTCTTCGCGATCACCGGCAGTCTTGTATTTGACCTCGGCAGCGAAGCCCAGACCGCTGTCCATGCGGTAGCTGAGTTTGATCCGGTCGGAGTGGATGCTGTCGTCTTCAGTAAAACTGTGACGGTAGTTGATGCTCGCAGAATCGGCGCAAGCGTAGAAAGACAGGCCGAGCGTACCTACAGCAATGAGGTTGCGGAGTGTTGTGTTCATGCGATCTTCTTTTTTGTTGTTGTAGAGGTCGTTATGAGTGGTGTGCGGTGGGTGTGAGTGGGGTGTGGGTGGCGCCTCCGTGGTGAATTTCCAAATAAGTTATCGTACAACTTTTAGGTTGTCTAGAAAATCTTTGAATGTTGTCATATCACGGGTGTTAAAGGCTCTAAATCAATGGTTTCAGGCTTGATTACCATCTTTTGACAGGGGTTTTTTGGGAGAAATATCGCCGGATAGGCGGGTTTAGAAAGTTTTCAGGGGGTGCTTTTCAAACGTTGTATGATGACGTAGGATCGATCCCAGAGCGTGACACACCCGCCACAAATCCAAGAAGAAGGCCCGACCTCAATGATCATCACCGCTGTCAACGTCCAGATCTTTTCCTACCCCACGCGCCGCGCTGTAGACAGCGCCGGCCATGCCCATCCGGGCGACGTGAGCCAGGCCAAAATGGCCTTGCTGCGGATCAAGACCGAATGCGGCAACGAAGGTTATGCACTCGGTGCGCCCGAGCTGATTCGTCCTTACGTGCTGGATAACTTCGTGCGCAAGGTGCTGGTTGGCGCCAATGCATTCGATCGCGAAAAAATCTGGCACGACCTGGCGCACTGGCAGCGCGGCAGCGCCAGCCAGCTGACCGACCGTGCTCTGGCGCTGGTCGAACAGGCGCTGTGGGACTGGGCCGGCCGCAAGCTGAACGTGCCAGTGCACAAGCTGATTGGCGGCTTCCGCGACAAGGTCCCGGCCTACGGCTCGACCATGTGCGGTGACGAGCTCGAAGGCGGTCTGTCGACCCCGGAAGAGTACGGCCGTTTCGCCGAGACCCTGGTCAAGCGTGGCTACAAGGCAATCAAACTGCACACCTGGATGCCGCCGGTGTCTTTCGCGCCAAGCGTGAGCATGGACATCAAGGCCTGCGCCGCAGTCCGTGAAGCGGTAGGTCCGGACATCGCGCTGATGATCGACGGTTATCACTGGTACAGCCGTACCGATGCCCTGACCATCGGCCGCGCGCTGGAAAAACTCGATTTCGCCTGGTTCGAAGAACCGATGATGGAAGACTCGGCCGAGTCTTACGCCTGGCTGGCGCGTCAGCTGGACATCCCGATCCTGGGCCCGGAAAGTCTGGGCGGCAAGCACCTGAGCCGCGCCAGCTGGGTGAAGAATGATGTGTGCGACATCCTGCGTGCCGGGGTTGCCGGTGTCGGTGGTATCACCCCGTGCCTGAAGGTCGCCCACATGGCCGAGTCGTTCGGCATGGATTGCGAAATCCACGGTAATGGGGCTGCCAACCTGAACGTGGTCGGTGCAATCAAGAACTGCACCTGGTACGAGCGCGGCCTGCTGCACCCGTTCCTGGACTACGACGAAGTGCCGGCCTACCTCACTCGTCTGGTCGACCCGATGGACCAGGATGGTTTCGTGCACCTGTCTGACCTGCCAGGTCTGGGCGAGGACATCGACTTCAACTACGTCGAGACCAATACGCTCCAGAGTTTCTGATTCGCGCAACACGCTGAGATTGGCGGTACGCACCATTGCGTGCCGCCCGAGAGTCCAATAACTACAAGAAAGGCTACTCACATGAACGTTCTCCCCAAGTTTTGGGCGGGGGTGTTTGCCGCCTCGCTGGCAATGACCTCGGTCCCCGCTGCTTTCGCCAAGACGCCTGCCGATCAATTGATCGTCGGCATGAGCATGATTAACCTGCTGTCGCTGGACCCGGCTGCGGCCACCGGTCTGGATGTCTCGGAAGTCAACGCCAACCTGTACGACATGCTGCTGGTGCAGGACGTCAAGCAGCCAGACGTGCTGCAACCGGCGCTGGCCGAGAGCTGGCAGATCAGCGACGACCGCAAGACCCTGACCTTCAATCTGCGCAAGGGCGTCAAGTTTCAGTCCGGTAACGCACTGACCTCCGAAGACGTGGCGTGGTCGTTGCAGCGCATCCTCAAGCTGAACATGGCACTGGCCTCGACCTGGAAGGCTTACGGGTTCACCGCCAGCAATGTCGAGCAGTACATGCGTGCCACCGACGAGCACACCTTCGTGGTCGAGCTGCCACGCCCGACCGACCCGATGCTGGTGCTCAATACCCTGGCGACCTCGCCCAGCGCATTCATCCTTGACCGCAAAGTGGTGCTCAAGCACCAGAAAGGCGATGACATGGGCGGTGCCTGGCTGACCACCCATGCCGCTGGCAGTGGCCCGTTCATTCTCAATGACTGGCGCGCCAACGATGTGATTCTGATGACCCGCTTCGATGGCTACTGGGGCGGTCCGGCCAAGCTCAAACGGATTGTCATGCGCAACATGACCGAGTCGCAGTCGCTGCGCCTGATGGTCGAGCGTGGTGACCTGGACCTGGCCAAGGGCATGTCTGCCCCGGATATCGCTGCGCTGGAGAAGTCCGACAAGGTCCGCGCCGAGACCGTTCAGCGCGGCACCCTGTATTACGTGGCGCTGAGCGTCAAGAACAAGCCCTACGATGACGCCCGGGTGCGCAAGGCGGTCCGTTCGCTGATCGACTATCAAGGCATCAACCAGACCGTCATGCCGCACTACGGGCTGATCAACCAGCGTCCGCTGCCGCTGGGTCTGCCGGCGCGGCTGGACGATCCGGGCTATACCCTGAACGTTGCGCAAGCGAAGAAACTGCTGGCCGAAGCCGGTTACCCGGACGGTTTCAAAACCACCATCCGGGTGCTCACCGAGCCACCGTTCATCAACATCGCTTCCAGCCTGCAAGCCACCCTGGCCCAGGCAGGCATTCAGGCGACCATCATCACCGGCACCGGCAACCAGATCTACGGCGCCATGCGTGAGCGCAGTTTCGACATCATGGTCGGCCGTGGCGGCGGTGGTGCCGAGCGCCATCCGCATTCGAGCTTGCGCACCCTGGTGTACAACCCGGATAACCGCGACGAGGCCAAGCTGAGCAACTTCCAGGGCTGGCGCACCTCGTTCTACAGCCCCGAGTTGAACAGCCTGATCGAGAAGGCCGAGGTCGAGCCGGACAAGGCGCAGCAACTGGCGCAGTACCAGCAGATCCAGAATATTCTGGACGAGCAGGTGGGAGCCATCATGCCAATCTCGCAGATGACTGACACCGTGGTGCTGTACCACGATGTGCAGAACTACCAGGGCCATACTGCGGCCACCACCCGATATAAAGACGTCTACAAGTCGCGTTGATGGGTAGCGGGGCGTGCGCGCCCCTCACACCTCGGTGATTGGTAAAGCTTTCTCAGGAGCCTGTTATGTTTCTTTCGACTGCCTCTGTTCTGGGTACTCGCGTATCCGGTACTGCCCGCCGCGCAGGCACCGTTCTGGTGACCTTGCTGGGCCTGCTGGCGCTGACTTTCTTCATTGGTCGGGTCATGCCGCTGGACCCGGTGCTGGCCGTGGTCGGTCCAGACGCCGACAGCTCCACCTACGACCAGGTGTATCGCTCGATGGGCCTGGACAAACCCATCTATGCCCAGTTCGGCCTGTACCTTGGCGATCTGTTGCGCGGTGATTTCGGCAATGCCCTGCTCACCGGTCACCCTGTGCTGGAAGACATCAAGCGGGTGTTCCCGGCGACCATCGAGCTGGCCACGCTGGCGATCCTGTTCGGTATCGTCATCGGCTTGCCGCTGGGCGTCGTCGCGGCGGCCAACCAGGGCCGGGTCGGTGACCACGTGGCGCGAGTGATTACCCTGTTCGGCTATTCCACCCCGATTTTCTGGGTCGGCATGATGGGCCTGCTGATTTTCTACGCCTGGCTCGGTTGGGCCGGCGGTGCAGGGCGGATCGACCTGGCCTACGACGGCATGGTGCCGGAAGTCACCGGCCTGCTGCTGATCGACACCGTCATTGCCGGTGACTGGGATGCGTTCTCCAGTGCCCTGCGCCACATCGTCCTGCCGGGCCTGATCCTCGGCCTGAACTCGGTGGCCTACATCAGCCGCATGACCCGCAGCTTCATGCTTGAGCAACTGTCGCAGGAATACATCATCACCGCCCGGGTCAAGGGCCTGTCGCGCCGTCAGGTGGTCTGGGGTCATGCGTTTCGCAACATTCTCGTGCAACTGCTCACCGTGGTTGCCCTGGCCTATGGCTCATTGCTCGAAGGCGCGGTACTGATCGAAACCGTCTTCGCCTGGCCTGGTTTCGGTCAGTACCTGACCAGCAGCCTGATGCTCGGTGACATGAACGCGGTGATGGGCTGTGTGTTGGTGATCGGTCTGATCTTCGTCGCCCTCAACCTGATCAGTGATGCCCTGTACAAAGTGTTCGACCCAAGGACCCGCTAAGCCGCGAGGCTGGCGCGAACACATTGAATAACTATAAAAAGAAGGATGCCCACATGAAGACTGTATTTCCGACACTGCGTATGAGCCTGCTTGGCGTCATGCTGGCGCTGGGGCCAATGGCTGCGGTACAGGCCAAGACCCCTGCCGACCAGTTGATCGTCGGCATGAGCATGGTCAACCTGTTCTCCATCGATCCGGCCAACGCACCGGGCCTGGATGCTTCCGGAATCAACGCCAACCTCTACGACACGCTGATCAAGCGTGACAACGGCAGCCCGGAAAAGCACTTGCCGCAACTGGCCGAGCGCTGGACGGTGAGTGACGACGGCAAGCAGATCACCTTCAACCTGCGCACTGACGTCAAGTTTCACTCTGGCAACCCGCTGACCGCAGAAGATGTGGCCTGGTCGCTGTACCGGGTGATGAAACTCAACTTCGGCCTGGCCACCACCTGGAAGGCCTATGGCTACAGCACTGAAAACATCCAGAGCCTGATCCGCGCCACGGACAAGCACACGCTGGTGGTCGACCTGCCGCAACCGACCAACCCGTTGCTGGTGATCGACTCGCTGGCGGTGTCGCCCAGTGCGGTGATCGTCGATCGCGTCGAAGCCTTGAAGCACGAGAAGAATGGCGATCTGGGCGCTGCCTGGCTGGTGACCAACGCCGCCGGCAGCGGCCCGTTCACCCTGACCAAATGGAGCGCCAACGACTCGCTGGTGATGACCCGCTTCGACGGTTACTGGGGCGGGCCTGCCAAGATGAAGCGGGTGCTGGTCCGGCACATGACCGAATCGCAATCGCTGCGTCTGATGCTGGAGCGCGGCGACCTCGACCTGGCCTACGGCATCGCGGCACCGGATATCAAGGCCATCGAAAGCAATAAAAAGCTGCAAGTCCAGGCGCTGACCCGCGGCACCATGTACTACGTGGCGATGAGCATGAAACAGCCTGAATTCGCCAACAAGAAAGTTCGCGAAGCGGTGCGTAACCTGATCGACTACAAAGGCCTGGACGAGCAGGTCATGCCGCACTACGGCACGCTCAACCAGCGGCCGATGCAACTGGGCCTGGAAGCCCGCCTGCCTGATCCGGGTTACAAGATGGACGTGGCCAAGGCCAAGGCGCTGCTCACCGAAGCGGGCTACCCGCAAGGCTTTAGCACGACCATTCGCACCCTGTCCGAACCGCCGTTCATCGACATCGCGGCGCGCATGCAGTCGACCCTCGCCGAAGGCGGAATCAAGGCCAGCATCATCACCGGCACCGGCAACCAGGTGTACGGCGCGATGCGCGCGCGCAACTTTGACATGATCGTGGCGCGCGGCGCCGAACGCTATCCGCACCCGTACTTCAGCCTGCGCGTATTTGCCTATAACCCCGACAACAGCGACAACGCCGGCTTGCCCAACTTCCAGGGCTGGCGCGCCTCGTTCTTCGATCAGCAGATCAATGAACTGGTCGACCGCCTGGGTGAGGAGCGTGATGCCGACAAACGCCTGGCCATGTATCACCAGGCGCAGAACCGCTACGAGCAGGAGGTCGGCCCGATCATGGTCATCTCGCAGATGACCGACACCGCCGTGAGTGCGGTGGACGTCAAAGGCTTTACCGGCGATGACGCCGAGGCGACCCGTTACCTGGGTGTCTACAAACAACGCTGAACACTGCTGCAGCGCCTGCGGGCGCTTGCAGTGGCCATGACTTCACATCGAGAGCATGCCGATGATTGCCAACATGTCTTCTACCGAAGCCGCCAAGCGCAAAGCCGACAACACGCCCGCTTCCAGCATGGAAGCGCTGTATAAAAGCAGCTTGCGGGTGTTTAACCACCTGCTGCGCAACCCCATGACCCTGGCCGGGTTGCTGGTGGCCCTGCTGCTGGTGGTGGTCGCTGCCTTCGCCCCCTGGATCGCCACCCATGACCCAGTGGTGCAGAACCTCGCTGCCGCCCTGCAGCCGCCCAGTGCGGCCAACTGGTTCGGCACCGATGAATACGGCCGCGATATCTTCAGCCGGCTGGTGTACGGCGCGCGCATTACCCTTTACATCATTGCCCTGGTGACCATCATCGTCGGGCCGATCGGGCTGTTCATCGGCACCGTCTCGGGCTACTTCGGCGGTATCGTCGATACGGTGTTCATGCGCATCACCGACATCTTCATCTCCTTCCCCAGCCTGGTACTGGCGCTGGCCTTCATTGCCGCCCTGGGCCCTGGTCTTGAGCATGCGGTGGTCGCCATCGCGCTGACCTCCTGGCCACCGATTGCCCGCCTGGCACGCGCCGAGACCCTGTCGCTGCGCAAGGCAGATTTCGTGGTCGCGGTCGAACTGCAGGGCGCTTCTTCGACGCGCATCATCCTGCGCCACATCGTGCCAATGTGCATGTCGTCGGTGATCATCCGCCTGACCATGAACATGGCCGGCATCATCCTGACCGCCGCTGCACTGGGCTTTCTCGGTCTGGGCGCTCAGGCGCCGCTGCCAGAGTGGGGCGCAATGATCTCCACCGGCCGGCGTTACATGCTCGAATGCTGGTGGCTGGTCGCGGTACCGGGCGCGGCAATCATGCTGGTCAGCCTGGCGTTCAACCTGTTGGGCGATGGCCTGCGGGACATTCTCGATCCGCGTAGCGAGTAACTGGAGGCTTTATGTCGACGATCAAACTCAATGTCGATTCGCTCAATGTGCGTTTCGTCAACGGCAAGAAAGAAATGCACGCGGTTCGTGATGTGTCGTTCACCCTGGGCCGCGAGAAGCTGGCCATTGTCGGTGAGTCCGGCTCGGGCAAATCCACCGTAGGCCGCAGCTTGCTCAAGCTGCACCCGGCCAGCACCCAGATCACCGCCAAGGCCCTGCAGTTCGGCGATGTCGATCTGCTCAGCGCCAGCGAAAAGGCCATGCAGAAGATTCGCGGCCAGCGCATCTCGATGATCATGCAAGACCCCAAGTACTCGCTCAACCCGGTGGTCAAGGTTGGCGACCAGATCGCCGAGGCCTACCTGGCGCACCACAAGGCCAGCCGGGCCGAGGCCCGCGACCGGGTGCTGTTGATGCTCGAGAAGGTCCACATCCGCGACCCCAAGCGGGTCTACGATCTGTACCCGCATGAGGTCAGCGGCGGGATGGGCCAGCGCATCATGATCGCCATGATGGTGATCACCAACCCGGAAGTGATCATTGCCGACGAACCCACCTCGGCGCTTGACGTGTCGGTGCGCCAGCAGGTGCTTAACGTGCTTGAAGAACTGGTGGTCGAGCAGCAGATGGGGCTGATTTTCGTCAGCCACGACCTCAACCTGGTGCGTAACTATTGCGACCGGGTGCTGGTGATGTATGCCGGGCGTGTGGTCGAGTCACTGGCCGCCTGCGACCTGCAATACGCCGAACACCCTTACACCCGTGGCCTGCTGGCTGCCCTGCCGAGCATGGACAACCGTCGTCCGCGCCTGCCGGTGCTGCAACGCGACCCACAATGGCTCACCGCCTGAGGTAACTGAGCATGTCCATGATCCAAGCACAATCGCTGAACCTGAGCTTCGGTGTCGGCCCGGCGCTCAACCAGGTCCTGCACGACGTCAACCTGAGTGTCGAAGACGGTGAGTCGTTCGGCCTGGTGGGTGAGTCGGGCTCTGGCAAAACCACCGTGCTGCGCTGCCTGGCCGGCCAGTACCGGCACTGGACCGGCGCGCTGAGCATTGCCGGCGTGCCGCTGCAGCACAAGATTCCCAAGGAGCACTTTCGCAAGGTGCAGATGGTCTTCCAGGACCCCTATGGTTCGCTGCACCCGCGCCACACCATCGACACCGCGCTGCGCGAGCCGCTGACCATTCACGGCATGAACGAGCGTGACGACCGGATCAACGACATCCTGATCAAGGTGGGTCTGAACGACAGCTTCCGCTATCGCTACCCGCACCAGTTGTCCGGCGGTCAGCGTCAGCGGGTGGCGATTGCCCGGGCGCTGATTCTCGAACCGCGCGTGCTGTTGCTCGATGAGCCGACCTCGGCCCTCGACGTGTCGGTACAGGCCGAGATTCTCAACCTGCTCTCGGACCTGCGCCAGCGTGAAAAACTCACCTACCTGATGGTCACCCACGACCTCGGGGTGGTCAGCCACCTGTGTGACAAGGTGGCGGTGATGCAACAAGGCCGCATCGTCGAGCGCCTCGACAGCCAGGCGCTGAGCCAGGACCTGGCCACCCACGACTACACCCGCATGCTGGTCCAGGCCAGCCGCGATTTCAGCGCCGAGTCGCCACGCGCCGTGGCAGGCTGATTAGCTGCCCGCACCGCGCTTTACCTGCAAGCTCCCGCAATACCCGTCCTGCGCATTTATGCTGCGCAGGACGGCTGTGCGCTGGATGTAATCAGTCGTGCATCACGCAAAGGAAGGCGTATGAAGCTGCGTCATCGATTCACTCTGATCATTTTTTGTTGCGTTCTCGGGCTGCTACTGATTGCCGGCTTCGGATTGAGCGCCTTGCGCTCGAACATGCTGGAAAACAAACGCAGCGAAATCTTTACCGTGCTGGACCTGGCCGCTCATCAAGTGGCTTATTTCCAGTCGCTGGAGCAGCGCGGCGTGCTGAGCCGCGCAGACGCTCAGGCCAAGGCTGTAGAAGCGCTGTCGAGCCTGCGCGACGGCAAAAAATCCTATGTATGGGCGCGCACTGTCGGCGCGCTGGGTCTGGTCCATCCCAATGCGGCGGTGATCGGCAAGGTCGATGTCGGCGTGACCCTGGCCGATGGCCGAACCAAGTGGCAGTCCTATCTGGACGGCTTGAAAGACCGCCCCTATGCGTTTTTCGATGACCTGGCCAAGTATCCGGGTGCCGAGCAGCCGGTGCCGAAAATCAACGGCATCATACGTATCGAAGGCTGGGACTGGCTGGTGGGCTTCGGTATTTTCGTCGATGACATCGATGCCGCGTTCTGGCGCCTGGCCAGCTACTTCTTCGGCGTGGGGCTGCTGGTGGTGCTGGTGACCTCGGCACTGGCGGTCGGCATGTCGCGCAGCATCTACCGCAGCCTGGGCGGTGAGCCGGCCTATGCCAGCGAGGTGGCGCGGGCCATCGCCGGCGGCGACCTCAGCCGCCCGGTGCACGGCCACTACGCTGCCGACAGCCTGTTGGCGGCGGTGGCGACCATGCAGGCGAGCCTGCGCGAGATGATCCACGGCATCCACAGCGGTTCGCAATTGCTTGGCCAGGCCGCCATTGGCCTGAACGGGCAGATGCAGCAGATCGACCACGCCTCCCGACAGACCTCGGAGGCGACCACGGCCACGACGGCGGCCATCGAGCAGATGTCCATCACCATCGGCCAGATATCCTCCAGTGCTCAAGAGACTGAAACCAGTTCGGCGCGTTCGGCGCAACTGGCTGCCGAAGGCGAGCAACGGGTCAGTGAAGCGGCCGGCGCGATTGCCCAGGTGTCCAGCCAGGTTGAAGACGCTTCGCAGCGCATTGCCGGGCTGGTCAAGCGCACCCAGGAAATCGACGGCATCACCAGCGTGATCAGCAACATCGCCAGCCAGACCAACCTGCTGGCGCTCAACGCCGCCATTGAGGCAGCACGGGCAGGCGAGCAGGGCCGCGGCTTTGCCGTGGTCGCCGATGAGGTCCGCAATCTGGCTCAGCGCACCGCCCTGGCCACTCAAGACATTACCCGCATGATCAGTTCGATCCAGGTCGACACCGGCTCGGTGGTCGATGGCATGACCGCCGTGACCCCACAGGTCGCTGCCGGCCTGGCGCTGGCCGAACAGGCGGCCGGCGCGCTGCGGCAGATCAACAGCGGCGCCTCGCTGACTCTGGTTCAGGTGCGCGAAGTGAGCGCTGCCACCGCCGAACAGAGCCTGGCCAGCGCCAGCGTTGCACAGAACATCGAGAACATCGCCACCCGCGTCGAAGAGTCTGCCACTTCGGTACGGGCCGCCCACGGTAACCTGCATTCACTGGAACGTCTGGCCGATGAGCTGCGTGAGTCGGTTGCGCGTTTTCGTCTTTAGACACGCCTTACTACTGAAGGAAAGAACCTATGCCGCACTGCACCATTGATTGTCCCGCCAGCCTGGCCCGGCGCGTGGGTGAACAGACACTACTGGCGGCGGTACACGACGCCATCGACGCCAGCGGGTTGTTCAAGCCCGGCGACATCAAGGTACGCCTGGCGCTGTACGAGCATTACCGCTGTGGCACCACCCAGGACGATTTTGTCCACGTGACCCTGGCGTTGTTCGCCGGGCGCAGTGCCGAGCAACGTCGCAGCCTGTCGCTGGCGACCCTGGCGGCATTGGTGGCCCTGCTGCCAGAGGTCGAGGCGTTATCCATGGATGTGAGGGAAATGCCCAGAGAGACCTTCGTCAACCGCAAACAGTACCTTGAGGAAGCCGGCTCGCCGGCGTAAATACGGCGCAGCAATGCCGCCGGGATGTGATGGACACAATAAAAAGGAAAACAAGATGCCCGCTCAACACGCTGTTTTGAACTTGCCCCGTAACCCGCTGGCGCGCTCGCTGCTGGCTACCCTGGTTTTAGGCGGCAGCCTGCCGGCCTGGGCACTGGATGCTCCGCTGAAGTTGCAGGTTCCGACCCTGGCCTATGACGACCGGCAGATCATTCTGGTCTGGGAAAAACCGGCCAATCACAGCGAAATCCAGGACTACCGGGTCTATGCCAATGGCAAGCTGCTCGGTGGCGCCAATGCCAACAATGACAAGGTGTCGCCGGCCAAACCCTACATCGACAAGTTCTATGAGCAAGACACGCGCAACTTCCATCACCGCATCTCGATTCACAGTTTTACCGCCGAAGGCCTGACGCCGGACACCGAGTACCGCTTTACCGTGCGTTCGGTGGATCGTGACGGCAAGGAGTCGGCTGACAGCCCGGTGGTGGTACAACGCACCACAGCTGTACCGGCACTGTTCGACGTCCGTCAGTACGGGGCCAAGGGCGACGGGACGACGCTCGACACCGCGGCGATCCAGAAAGCCATTGATGCCTGCACCGTTGGCTGCAAGGTATTGCTGCCGGCCGGTACCTATAAAAGTGGCGCCCTGTACCTCAAGAGCAACATGACCCTGGAGATTGCCCAGGGCGCAACCCTGCTCGGTTCCGAGCGTACCGAAGACTATCCGCGTGACGGCTATATCCAGTATCCGTATTCCACCACCGTGCGTCCGGCATCGCTGATCAACGCGCTGCCGCGTGACCCGCGCAAGCATCAGGCATTCGAGAATATCCGCATCGTCGGCAAGGGCACCATCGATGGCAACGGCTGGAAACGCAAGGCCGATGAGACGGACGAGCGCGGCCAGCCATTGCCGTTCTACCTGCCCAGCGACAATACCCGCTACATGCAGGACGGCATCCTGGCCAAGTCCCAGGTCGAGCGCGCGGTAGCCGAAGGCCTGAACGTCAAGGACTCCTACGGCCAGATGCGTTCGTCGCTGATTACCGTGCGCGATGTCAAGAACGTGTTCTACGGCGGCTTCACGGTGCTCAATCCGGCCTTTCACGGCATCATGAACCTGGAAACCGAAAACGTGGTGATGGCCAACACCACGCACAAGACCTACGACGCCAACAACGGTGACGGTATCGAGTTCGCCAACAGCCGTGGTGCCATGGTCTTCAACAACTTCTTCGACACCGGCGATGACTGCGTCAACTTCGCCTCCGGCACCGGCGCCGAGGCGGTCAAGCAGAAGCCCCAGGAAGATGCCTGGATCTTCAACAACTACTTCCGCAAAGGTCACGGCATGGTGGTCGCCGGCAGTCATACCGGGGCCTGGATCCAGAATATTCTGGCCGAAGACAACGTGTCTGACGGCACCGACGCCGGCCTGCGCATGAAGAGCACCAACTTCATGGGCGGTGGCGCGCGCAACGTCATCTTCCGCGACTCGGCAATCCGCAACACGGTCAAGCAGGCGTTCATCTTCACCCTCGACTACCACGACCCGAACGCCAAGCTCGACTACCAGCGCTCGACCATCCCTGGGCAGTTCCGTGATATCCGGGTCAGTGACGTAACCGTCGAAAACGCCCGCAGCGCCGCGATCGAGGTCAAGGGTGACAGCGAACACGACGCCTTCCACGAGAAGCTGGTGTTCGAGCGGGTACGCTTCAGCGGCCCGGCAGTGGCGAAAATCAACGGCCTGAAAGACTCACGCTTCGACACCGTGACCTTCAGCGAAACCGGCGACGCTCAGCCATGGCAGGTCAGCAACAGCCAGGGCCTGACGTTCCGCAATGTAGAGCCGGTGCCGAAGTAAGCCCCGACAAGCACGCCTGACCTGTAGGAGCGATCCTGGTCGCGAAGGCTGCATGACATTCACAGCAAATGTTGTGCTTTTACCGGCCCCTTCGCGAGCAAGCTCGCTCCTACCGATAACCTGGCTTTTGCAACTCATACCTCTGCGGCAGTAATCCTCAATCCCGTCCTTTCAAGGATGGGTCGGCCTGACCAGATCCAGCAGGTTATCCCTGGATTTGAGGCTCTGCAGAATGATGTCTGAACGGATGTCCGTCACGCCGGGTGTGGCATGCAGGCGGTTGACGATGAAGTCGGTGTAATGCGCCAGGTTGCGGGTGCGTACCCGCAGCAGGTAATTGCTCGCCCCGGTGACGATGAACGCATCGGCCACCTCAGGCCATTGCTGAATGGCTTCGATAAACCGCTCGTGCCAGCCGTCCACGTCCTGACGCACGTTGATGTTGACCATCGCCTGCACCTCGATTCCCAGTTTCGCCGCGTCCAGCCGCACGCCATAGCCGGCAATGATCCCTTCGCTTTCCAGGTTGCGCAGCCGGCGCAAACAGGCCGAGGGTGACAGCGAGACTTTCTCTGCCAGGTCCTGATTACTCATCCGTCCATCCTGATTGAGAAAGGCCAGGATGCGCAGGTCAATGCTGTCCAGTTTCACGATTGAAGAATCCTTCGATATTTGTTTAAAGATTCGAATAATCTGCGAATAAATGTCATTGGATCGAGCATTTGGCAAGATAATTCTGCTTCCCTGCGGATAAGATTCTTCAAAGGCTGCACGGGAGCAAAATAACAATGCAACAGCACAATGCCTGGTGGGACATCAGCCCGCCGTTGAACACCCAGACCCCCACCTGGCCGGGTGACACGCCGTTTCAGGAAGAGCGCGTCTGGGCCTATGGGCCACAGTGCCCGGTCAATGTCGGGCGCATTACGCTCTCGCCACACACCGGCGCGCACGTCGATGCGCCGCTGCATTACAGCCCCGATGGCCTGCCGATTGGTGAGGTCTCGCTGGACCTGTACATGGGGCCGTGCCGGGTCATTCACTGCCTGGGCAGCGGCGCCCTGGTCGAACCCGGCGATATCGAACAGGCTCTGGCTGCGGTGCCTGAGCGGGTGCTGCTGCGCACTTATCAGCAGGCACCGCTGAGCCACTGGGACAGTGCCTTCACGGCCGTCGCCCCGGCCACTATTGAATTGCTGGCGCGCCACGGGGTGCGCCTGATCGGCATCGACACGCCGTCTCTGGACCCGCAGGACTCCAAGACCCTGGACGCTCATCGCTGCGTGGAACGCTCACGCATGGCGATTCTGGAAGGCATCGTCCTGGATGAGGTGCCTGAAGGCGATTACGAGTTGATCGCCTTGCCCCTGCGCTTTTCCCATCTCGACGCCAGTCCTGTGCGTGCGGTACTGCGACCTTTGAAAGGATAAAACCATGTCACTTGAACAAGAACTCAGAGAGCTGGACCAGGCCGACCCGCTGGCTGCGCTGCGCAATGAATTTGCCCTGCCGGACGGGGTGATCTACCTGGACGGCAACTCTCTCGGTGCACGGCCCAAAGCCGCACTGGCCCGCGCGACGCAGATGATCGAGCAGGAGTGGGGCGAAGGCCTGATCCGCAGCTGGAACACCGCGCAGTGGAGCACGCTGTCGACCCGTCTGGGCGACAAGCTGGCCGGCCTGATCGGTGCCGGGCCTGGTGAAGTAGCGATCACTGATACCACCACCGTCAACCTGTTCAAGATCCTCGCCGCCGGCTTGCGCATCCAGGCCGAGCGCGCGCCGCAGCGCAAGATCATTGTCTCGGAGCTGCACAACTTCCCGGCCGACCTGTATGTCATCGAAGGTCTCGCTGACCTGCTGCAGCAAGGCTATGAACTGCAACTGATCGACAAGCCCGAAGACTTGCCCACATTGCTCAATGACAAGGTCGCGCTGGTGCTGCTGACCCACGTCAACTACAAGAGCGGGCACATGTTCGACATGAGCGCGACCACTGAGCTGATTCACCGGCACGGTGCGCTGGCGCTCTGGGACCTGGCGCACTCGGCTGGTGCGGTGCCGGTTGATCTGACCGCTGCCAAGGCTGATTACGCGATCGGTTGTACCTACAAATACCTCAACGGCGGACCAGGTTCACCGGCCTTCGTCTGGGTCTCGCCAGATTTGTGCGACCTTGCCTGGCAGCCGTTGTCTGGCTGGTGGGGGCATGCCCGCCAGTTCGCCATGGAGCCGCACTACCAACCGGCCTCCGGTATCACCCGCTACCTGTGCGGTACTCAGCCGCTGGTGTCGCTGGGCATGGTCGAGTGCGGCCTGGACCTCTTCGCCCGAACCGACATGCAGGCGCTGCGCCGCAAGTCGCTGGCCCTGACCGACCTGTTCATCCGGCTGGTGGAGGAGCGCTGCAAGGATCATCCGCTGACCCTGGTGACCCCGCGTGAGCATGCACAGCGCGGCAGCCATGTGAGCTTCGAACACCCTGAAGGCTACGCTGTGGTCCAGGCGCTGATTGCCAAGGGCGTGATCGGTGATTACCGCGAGCCGCACATCATGCGCTTTGGTTTCACCCCGCTGTATACCTCGTTCCAGGACGTCGGGCTGGCCGTGCAGGCGCTGGTCGAAGTGCTCGATAACCAAGAGTGGCGTGCGCCACAATTTCAGACCCGTCACGCGGTGACCTGAGGAGATTTCCATGAGCCAATGCCCGTTCTCCCAAGGTAATGCTGCCCAGCAATGGCATGACGCCAAGCTGGATTTCAGCAATGACATGACCTACGGCGACTACCTGGACCTCAAGCGTATTCTCAGCGCCCAGCATCCGTTGTCCAGCGACCACAACGAGCTGCTATTTATCATCCAGCACCAGACTTCGGAGCTGTGGATGAAGCTGATGCTCCATGAGCTGCGTGCGGCCCGTGAACAGCTCAAGCAAGGGGATCTGCCGCCGGCGTTCAAGATGCTCGCCAGGGTTTCGCGGATTTTCGACCAACTGGTACATGCCTGGGCCGTACTGGCGACCATGACCCCCAGCGAATACGTAGCGTTTCGCCCGTCGCTGGGTCAGTCATCGGGCTTTCAGTCGTTCCAGTACCGCGAGATCGAATTCATTCTGGGCAACAAAAGCGTGCCACTGCTGGAGCCTCATGCTCATCGCCCGGAGTTGCTGGCCGAATTGCAGAAAACCCTTGCCGAGCCGTCGCTGTATGACGAAGCCATTCGCCTGCTGGCCAAGGCCGGTCTGGACGTCGACGCGCAACGCCTGCAAGAGGTGGCGCCAACCCGCACGATCCATAACGAGTCGGTGGAAGCGGCGTGGAAGGTGGTCTATCAGCACCCGCACCAGTACTGGGACTTGTACCAGTTGGCCGAGAAGTTCATCGACCTGGAAGACTCCTTCCGTCAGTGGCGTTTCCGCCATGTGACCACCGTCGAGCGGATTATCGGTTTCAAGAAAGGCTCGGGCGGCACCGAGGGCGTGGGTTACCTGCGCAAGATGCTCGACACCGAACTGTTCCCGGAACTCTGGAGTTTGCGTTCCACCTTGTAACGAATCTGGCGCATCGACTGCGATGCGCCATGTTGTACTGCGTGTCATTAGAACAAAAAAACATCCAATAATAATAAGGTAAGCCATGAGCCTCTCTGATCGTACTCGACGTACCGACTGCCCGTAATAAAACCAAAAAACGCACAGTTTATTGCTGCTCTTCCATGACCTGCATCCGTATGGCCCTGCGCGGCGTTATTGCGTGCGCGGGCACGTGGCATGCCGGCCTTATCGAGGTTGCATACATGAGTATCGAAAACACGACGACCACACTCCAACGTGGTCTAAGCAGTCGGCATATCCAGCTTATTGCCCTGGGCGGGGCGATTGGCACGGGCCTGTTTCTGGGCACCGCCGGGGTATTGAAAACCGCAGGTCCCTCAATGATTCTTGGCTACGCGATTGCCGGGTTCATTGCCTTTCTGATCATGCGCCAATTGGGTGAAATGGTGGTTCAAGAGCCGGTAGCCGGCTCTTTCGGTCATTTCGCCACCCGTTATTGGGGGCGCTTCGCCGGTTTTCTCTCCGGCTGGAACTACTGGATCATGTACGCTCTGGTGTGCATGGCCGAATTAACCGCCGTTGGTAAGTATGTGCAGTTCTGGTGGCCGGAAGTGCCGATCTGGGTCAGCGCTGCGCTGTTCTTCGTGCTGGTCAATGTGATTAACCTGAGTAGCGTCAAAGCCTTTGGCGAGACCGAATTCTGGTTCGCGATCGTCAAAGTCGCCGCTATTATCGGCATGATTGTGCTCGCCAGTTACCTGCTGGTCAGCGGCAATGGCGGGCCGCAGGCGTCGGTGAGCAATCTGTGGGAGCACGGCGGGTTCTTCCCCAACGGGTTCACCGGCATGCTGATGGCCATGGGCTTTATCCTGTTCGCTTTTGGCGGCATGGAAATGATCGGCATCACCGCGGCCGAGTCGGACAACCCGCGCCGGGTAATCCCCAAGGCGATCAATCAGGTGGTGTGGCGCATCATCATTTTCTATGTCGGTGCCCTGACCCTGCTGTTGGCGCTGTACCCGTGGGATCAGTTGCTGGTCAGCCTGTCATCCAGCCAGGACGCTTACGGTGCCAGCCCGTTCGTGAAGATCTTTTCCCTGATTGGCAGCGATGTCGCGGCCCATGTGCTGAACTTCGTGATCCTCACCGCCGCGTTGTCGGTTTACAACGGCGGTGCCTACTGCATGAGCCGCATGCTGTTCGGCCTGGCCGAGCAAGGCAACGCGCCGAAAGTCTTCCTGCGCGTCAACCGTCGCGGTATTCCTGTGGCGGCGGTGCTGGCCTCTGCGGCGGTCACCGGCGTGTGCCTGTTGATTAACTACCTGGTGCCGGGCAATGCCTTCGAGTTGATGATGACACTGGCGGTGGCGGCGCTGTTGATCAACTGGGTAATGATTACCCTGACCCACATGCGCTTTCGCCGGGCCATGCGGATTAAAGGTGAAGCCCTGCATTTCCGGGCGCTGTGGTTCCCGTTCGGCAACATCCTCTGTCTGGCCTTCATGGCGATGATCCTGGTGGTCTTGCTGATGATTCCTGGCATCCGTATTTCGGTGTTCATGATCCCGGTGTGGGTCGTGCTGTTGTGGGTCGCCTTCAAACTCGCAAAGCCGCCAATGAGCGAACTTCAAAGCCCGGCTTTTACCTCTCAGAAGCCATGACTGGCAAGTAACCAAGTCAGGTTGTAATCCTGTTTTTCATGGAGTGAGTGATATGTACGTTCGTCTGTTTATGGCGGTTGCGGGTGTTTTAGGCGCGGCTCCGGTATGGGCCGCAGCACAATCAGCGTCAGCCGGTTTTGTCGAAGATGCTCATCTGAATGTATTGATGCGCAATGCTTATATCAGCCGTGACTATAAACACGGCGCGCAAGATAAAGCCGAATGGGGCCAGGGCTTCATCGGCAAGTTCAGTTCCGGATTTACCCAGGGCACGGTTGGCGTGGGCGTGGACGCCTTTGCCATGTATGCCGTGCGTCTGGATGGCGGCAAGGGCCGCAGCGGTGCGCCGGGGATCGAGTTCTTCAAGCGGGGAGACTCGGGCGCGGCTGCCGACGACCTGGCCCGCGCCGGCGGCGCGATCAAACTGCGGGTGTCCAACACCGTGCTCAAATACGGCGACATGATGCCGACCCTGCCAGTGCTCAATCACGACGACTCACGTCTGCTGCCGGAGAGTTTTACCGGTGCGATGCTGGTGTCCAATGAAATCGAAGGCCTGGAGCTCACTGCGGCGCAGTTTCATGCCGAGGCTCGCAAAGGCGCGCAAGGCCGTGACAGTGGTGACATGACGTCGATCCGCTTGTGGGGCGCGCGTTATCAGTTCACGCCACAACTGAGTGCGTCGTTTTATGCTTCCGATGTCGAGGACCGCATCGCCAAGCAATACCTGGGCGCGACCTACAGCTTGCCGTTGCACAGCGATCAGTCGCTGACCTTTGACTTCAATGGCTATCGTTCCACGCTCGATCGCGAGTTTGCCAACAGCCTGGCCACCGGCCGCGATAACAAAATCTGGAGCCTGGCGGCGACCTATGCCTTTGGTCCGCATTCGGTGACTATTGCCCACCAGCGCAGCTCCGGCGACACCGGTTATCAATATGGCTGGTACGGCAGCGGCGGTGGAGTAGGCGACGGCGGCTCGACGGTGTTTCTGGCCAACTCCTACTGGTCGGACTTCAACGCTGAAGACGAGCGCTCCTGGCAACTGGGCTATGGACTGGATTTCACCGCTTTGGGCGTGCCCGGCCTGACCTGGCGCGTGGCTTATGTGCGTGGCGACAACATACGCACCGGCCAGGGCGAAGGGCGTGAGCATGAGATCTTCAATCAGTTCCAGTACGTGGTGCAGAACGGCGCGGCCAAGGATCTGAAAGTGCGCCTGCGCACCTCCTGGCTGCGCACCTCCAATAACATGCGCCCGGCCGGCTACATGGATGACGGCAACGAGGTGCGTGCGTTCATCGAATACCCGCTCAATATCTTCTGAGCCTTGCGGCCAGGCCCTGCCAGTTCTGGCAGGTGCCCGGCCGAGGCGGATGTTCTGGTTTCGTACTGGACGACCTGTCATCAGGTGGATTGGATTTTCTGTGTCATATGGCGTTATATTTTTGCCATATGGCAAGAGGAGTGACCGTCATGATTTCAGAAAATCGCGCCACCTATTGTGTGCCCCACGATCCGGCAAGGCCGCTGTTGTTGTTGTTCGGCGACAACCTCAAGCCGCCGATCAACGACGCTTTCGAGCTGCATTCGCTGATGGAAAAGGGCTTTCCGTCAGAGCGGGTCATCGCCTTCGTACAATCGTGCAGCGAGTTTCGTGATCATCAGGTGTTCTCACGCATCATTGGTCTGTCTGACCGCACTCTGCAGCGGCGAATCAAGAATCCTGAACCTTTGACGGCTGAACAGACCAACGGCGCCTGGCGGTTGGCCAGTGTGCTGAGCCGCGCCGAAGAGGTGCTGGGTGAGCGCAAGCGCGCGTTGAACTGGATGACCACGCCGGCCATGGGGCTGGAGGGCAGGGTGCCGCTGGAGCTGCTGACCACCCAGATGGGCTTTGAGCTGGTTGAAGACTTCCTCACCCGCATGGATTACGGGGTGTACTCCTGATGCTGGTGGCGCCAGGTAGCCGTGAGCTGTACCTGTGGCGTCTTGATCAGGCCAGGCATGCCAGCAGTTGGGCTTCGGGGATCGGTGCCGAAATGGCCGGTGGGCGCTGGAACTCCAGGGGGATCAAAACGGTGTATTGCAGTGCCGACCCGGCCACTGCAATTCTTGAAGTCGCGGTGCACAAGGGCTTTCAGACGCTCGACACAATGGCGCATGTGCTGACCTGCGCCCGGGTGCTGGAGCCTGAGCGGGTGCATCGGGTCTTGCCCCATGAGGTGCCCAACCCCAACTGGCTGGTTCCCGGTTCACCCGGTCGCGGTCAGCAGCAGTACGGCGACCGTCTGCTGGCGCAGCACCCCTTGATCCTCATCCCCTCGGCGGTATCACGTTACAGCTGGAACGTGCTGATCAACCCGCTGACCGCCGACGGCCTGTTCGAAGAGCTCAGTCAGGAACGCTTTGCCCTGGATACGCGGCTCAACCCGCCAGTCAACTAGCCGGCTGCGGCTGCATCTATAACCCCAGGCTGCTCCTGATCAAGCCATACGCCTGAGCAATGATCGGATTGACGCCGTATACCCGATGGGAGAGGCCGGCCGGTGCTTCGGTTGCCGACGAAGATTGCTGCACAGGCGCAGCAGATGCTGTGACTTTACCGGCCTCTTCACGACCAAGGTCGTTCCCACCCCGATTCTGTCTTGAAATACGGTGGGCACGACCTTGGTCGTGAAGAGGTTGCCTTCATGCAACACACACACCTGTGAAGGGCTGTCTTATATCAAAATTATTTTGCATCTTTTCCATATTAGAATATGACAAAAATGCATTTCACAAGGGGCAAGGTTCTCGATATCTTATGCGAAAAGGTTTTTAGCGGGGTTAAATTTATAACCGCTAAATCAAGGTTCGCTATCAAGGAGACCCCTATGAGCGTTCAATTCATCGGCATGCTCGGCCATCGCCTGACTTCCGAGACCCTGGCACCGACGGGGCCGATCTTCGATAAACACGTGATCACCGACTTCGCCCGTGCCCACGAAGAGGCCGGTTTCGACCGGATTCTGGTCGGCTACTGGTCCGATCAGCCTGACGGTTTTCTGGTCACTGCGCTGGCCGGCCAGGTCACTTCGAAGATCAAATTCCTGCTGGCTCACCGTCCCGGTTTCGTTGCGCCGACAGTGGCCGCCCGCAAGCTCGCCACGCTGGATCATCTGCTTGATGGTCGTCTGGCCGTGCATATCATCAGCGGTGGCAGCGATGCCGAGCAGCGCAAGGATGGCGACTATCAGGATCACGACCAGCGCTATGCGCGCAGCGACGAGTTTCTGGAGGTGGTACGCCGGGTCTGGACCGAAGAGCAGCCCTTCGATCATCAGGGCACGTTCTATCAGGCCGAGGCCGCCTTCTCGGCCATCAAGCCGCTGCAGAAACCGCACTTGCCGGTGTACTTCGGTGGTTCGTCACAGGCCGCCCTGCAAGTGGCCGGTAAGCACGCCGATGTCTTCGCGTTGTGGGGCGAGTCGCTGGAGCAGACCCGTGAGACCATCGAGCAGGTGCGTGCCGAGGCCGCCCGCAACGGCCGTGAGGTGCAGTTCAGTGTGTCGTTCCGGCCGATCATCGCGGCTACTGAAGACGCCGCCTGGGCCAAGGCCGACCAGATTCTCACTGCCGCCCGCCAGCGCATCGAACAGGCAGGCCAAGTGATCGCCAACAAACCGCAGAGTGTGGGTGCCCAGCGCCTGCTTGATACCGTGGCCAAAGGTGAGCGCGTGGATGAGCGGCTGTGGACCGGTATCGCCAGGCTGGTGGGTGGCGGGCATAACTCCACCGCCCTGGTCGGCACTCCCGAGCAAGTGGCCGATGCGTTGCTGGCTTATTACGAGCTGGGCGTGACCACCTTTCTGATTCGCGGCTTCGACCCCATCGAAGACGCCAAAGACTATGGCCGTGAGTTGATCCCGTTGACCCGCGCCAAAATCGCTGCCCGTCAGGGCTGAGCCCTCCTCATTCTGAATCGACTCAGGCTGTCACGAGACCGCACGCGCGGATCGGGCTCCTCACCTTGCTGGCCGTTGCCTGTGCAACCGGTCCTGGAGACTACCGTGCGTAAACCCCTGAAACTGGCCGTCGGCCTGCTGGCTGCGGCCCTGAGCTTGAGCGCCTCGGCGTTGACCTTGAACGTCGGTGATCAGAGTTACAACGCCCAGGCGGTGATGGAAGCCGCCAACGTTCTCAACGATTTGCCTTACACCCTGGAGTGGAAGCAGTTCACTGCCGGTTCGCCAGTGGCCGAAGCGCTCAACGTCGGCAGCCTGGACATCGGCTTGCTGGGTGACGCACCGCCTTTGTTTCTCGGGGCGCTGGGCGCGCCGATCAAGGTGATTGCCGTCAGCCGGCAGAACCTTGACGGGGTGGCGATTCTGGTCCGCAAGGACTCGCCCATCAAGACTCTGGGCGACCTGCGCGGCAAGCGGGCCGCGATCTGGAAAGGTTCCTGGAGCCAGCAGTTGTTGCTCACGGCGCTGGACAAGGCCGGTGTCCCGCGTGATGCGCTGGAGCTGCGCTACCTCAGCGCACTGGATGCCTCCCATGCCCTGGACGGCGGCTCGGTGGACGTGATTGCCACCTGGGAGCCCTATGTCACCCAGCAAGAGCGCCAGGGTGCTCGGGTACTGGCCACGGCCAAGGACCTGATCCCGGCACAAAGCTTCGTGGTGGCCAACGACAAGGCCATCGCCGAGAAGCGCGCGGCCATCGAAGATTTTCTGCAGCGCCTGAAAAAGGCCCGTGACTGGGCTCAGCGCGATCAGGCCCACAGTGAGCAGTATGCCGACAGTTGGGCGAAGCGTACCCGCGCCGACGCTGACATCGCACGGGTCTGGTTTGTCCGGGCCAAAACCGATCTTGGGCCGCTCAACGAGCAGGTGATTGCCGGTGCGCAGCAGACCATCGAGTTTTTCAGCGGGCTGGGCCTGATCAAGTCCTATCCGGCCGCCAGCCTGTTCGACCTGTCGTTCTCGGCGGCACTGCAACCGGGCGTCGCGGCTGCGACCGCCAGTGCCAGGACCACGCCATGAAACGCTTGCCGGCGCGGGTCAGCGATGCCCGTGACGTGTGCGCCGGGCTGTTGTTTCTCGGCTTCGGCGGCGTCGCCCTGAGCCTGGCCGGGGACTACAGCGTGGGTACGACAATGCGCATGGGCGCCGGCTACTTTCCGTTGCTGATTGGCACTGTGCTCAGTGCGCTGGGGGTGTTGATCCTGTTGCGCGGGCTGGCGTTTTCCAGTGAGCAGGTCGGCCTGGGCGGGCTGTTCAGCGTGCGTGCGGGGTTATCGATCATCGGCAGTGTGGTGGCTTTCGCGCTGTTGCTGCCCAGTCTGGGGCTGGCCCTGGCGACGTTGGTCATGACCCTGCTCAGCGGGCTGGCGCGGCGCAAACCCAGTTTCAAGGAACTGACCGTGCTGGGCAGTGTGCTGGGCGGCTTCAGTGCCCTGGTGTTCACGTGGGCACTGGGCCTGAATCTGCCTGTACTGCCGGTCTGAGGAAGCCCCATGGAACTGCTCGCCCACCTGAGTCTCGGCCTGGACGCAGCCTTTACCGTCAACAATTTGCTCTACTGCCTGCTGGGCGTAACCCTCGGCACCCTGATTGGCGTGTTGCCAGGGCTGGGGCCGGTGGCGACCATCGCCATGCTGTTGCCGATCACTTATGGCCTGACACCTTCGGCGGCGTTGATCATGCTCTCGGGCATCTACTACGGCGCGCAGTACGGCGGTTCGACCACCGCGATTCTGGTCAACTTGCCGGGCGAGTCGTCCTCGGTGGTGACCTGCATCGACGGTCATGCCATGGCGCGCAAGGGCCGGGCAGGGGCTGCGCTGGCCATCGCGGCGATCGGCTCGTTCATTGCCGGCAGCCTGGCGATCCTGCTGCTGGCCGCCGCGGCGGCACCGCTGGCGGAGTTCGCGCTCAAATTCGGCCCGGCCGATTACTTCTCGCTGATGCTGCTGGGCCTGGTGGCGGCCATCGTGCTGGCCCAGGGCGACGTGCTGCGGGCACTGGCGATGACCGAGCTCGGTCTGTTGCTGGGCATGGTGGGCACTGACGTCAACTCCGGGGCCGAGCGCTTCACCTTCGGCCTGCCGCAACTGAGTGACGGCATCAGCTTTGTGGTGATCTCCATGGGCATCTTCGGCATCGCCGAAATCATCGCCAACCTGGAGCGTGACCACAGCGGCAAAAGCCAGATCGCCCCGGTCGGACGCCTGTTGCCCAGCCGCGATGACTACCGCCGCGCCTGGAAGCCGATTCTGCGCGGCACCGGCCTGGGTTCGCTGTTGGGCGTACTGCCGGGCGGCGGGGCGATGCTCGGCTCGTTTGCCTCGTACATGCTCGAAAAACGTCTGGCCAAGGACCCTGCGCGCTTCGGCCAGGGCGCCATCGAAGGTGTCGCGGGTCCGGAGTCGGCCAACAACGCCGGGGCGCAGACCTCATTCATCCCGATGCTGGTCATGGGCTTGCCGTCCAACGCGGTGATGGCGCTGATGGCCGGCGCAATGATGATCCACGGCATCGTGCCCGGGCCGCAGGTGCTCGACGAGCGCCCGGAGTTGTTCTGGGGGCTGATCGTCAGCATGTGGATCGGCAATTTGCTGTTGCTGGTGCTCAACCTGCCGCTGGTAGGTATCTGGGTGAAGCTGCTGTCGGTGCCTTACCGCCTGCTGTACCCGGCGATTCTGTTGTTCTGTTGCATTGGCGTGTACAGCGTCAACAACAGCCTGTTCGATGTGCTGCTCACCGTCGGCTTCGGCCTGCTTGGCTACCTGTTCATCAAGCTGCGCTGCGAACCGGCACCGCTGCTGCTGGGCTACATCCTCGGGCCGATGATGGAAGAGAACCTGCGCCGCGCCATGTTGCTGTCGCGCGGCGATCCGCTGGTGTTCGTGCAGCGCCCGCTGAGCCTGAGCCTGCTGATTGTGACCCTGTTGATCGTGACTTTGCTGCTGTTGCCGCGTTTTCGCGCCACCCGCCAGGTGGCGTTCAACGAAGACTGACCCTGCGCTTTTTGCCCAACACTGAAAAACGAGATGTCCATGAACAAGACCCGTACCTTCACTGCCGCTTTGGCCGGCCTGACCCTGGGTGTGCTGAGCAGCCTGGTGCATGCCGATACTGCTGTTGAACAGAACTGGCCCAGCCGTCCGTTGACCTTGATCGTACCGTTTCCGCCGGGCGGCGCGGCAGACACCGTCGGCCGTTACTACGCCGAACAATTGTCCACCTCACTGGGCCAGCCAGTGGTGGTCGAAAACAAACCCGGTGCCGGCACTGCCATTGCTGCCGAGTATGTGGCCAAGGCCAAACCTGATGGTTACACCCTGTCGCTGGCCACCGCCGGGCAACTGACCATCTTGCCTAACCTGAAGAACGACCTGCGCTACGACTATCAGAAGGATTTCACCCCGGTGGCCGTGGTCGCCTCGGTGCCCAACGTGGTGGCGGTGAATGCCAGCAGCAAGATCAACAACCTGCAAGAGCTGATCAGCAACGCCAAGGCCCGCCCCGGTGCACTGAGCTATTCCTCCTGCGGCAACGGCACGCTGTGCCACCTGTCCGGAGAACTGCTGAAAAACCAGGCGCAGATCGACCTGCTGCATGTGCCCTACAAAGGCAGCGCTCCGGCGGTCACCGGGTTGCTGGGCGGGGAAGTGGACATCGCGGTCGACACCCTGACCGTGCTGGCGCCGCAGATCAAGGCCGGCAAACTCAAGGGTCTGGTGCTCAGCAGTGCCGAGCGTTCGCCGCTGCTGCCGGGCGTGCCCGGTGCCGTCGAGGCCGGCTTGCCAGGTTTCGTGGCTTCCGGCTGGTTCGGCGTGGTGCTGCCCAAGGACGCCCCGGCACCGATCGTCGAGCGCCTGAGCAAGGCCATCGAAGCGATCGCCAATGCCCCGGCAACCGCCGAGCGTTTCACGCAGAACGGCATCAGCCTTGAAAAAAGCACCCCGGCCGGCTTTGCCAAGGTGATTGCCGATGACCATCAGCGCTGGGGCGAGGTGATTCGTGCGGCGAAGGTGACGATCGAGTAAAGGCAACCTGCTGGCTGTGATTCAGGGCGCCTTTAGCAACGCCCTGATGTCCTCTGGCAATTGGGCCTCGATCAACCCGGCCTGCTCCTGCGCGTAGGTGATCTCACCTTCGGTCCAGTTGTCCCATTGCATTTCAATCACCGGCTCACCGCGGTGCAACGTTGCCCATGAGTGATCCAGCCCGCCACCCCTGATCAACGTCCAGCCATCGGCGGCCAGTTGATCGCGCAAGGCGATCCACCGGGCGCGCGGTACATCGCTGATCCTGATCAAGTGCGCCATGGCGAGGACCTACTGCGCAATCGCCAGCAGATCGACCTTCAGCTGGTACACCCCCACGGTGGTGCGCACATGCGCACATGCGCGCCTGCATCGCTCAGCGCCTGCAAGCCGGCTTCGTAACGCTGCTGTCCGATCATGGGCGGTAGTGCTCCTTTATTGGGCAGGGCAATGCGCTATCAGGTATTTGCAACTATGCTTGCCAAGTCAGCTTGTCGTCCACTTTCAGGTTACCCTGATGCACCTCTCGACCAATTCCCTGCGCTACACAGGCTTGCGAGCCTTGAAGCGGTTTTGCGCAGCCTTGATGGTCGGCGTGCTCTACCCATGGCAGACCCTGCTCGCGGCCCCGGCAGATATCTACCTGCTTGAGGCGCCGCCGCTGACCATGTCTGGCCCGGTTGGCCGCAGCGGCATTCTGGGCGACGTCTCGCAGAAGGCCGCCGCTCTGGCAGGCTATGAGCTGAACGTTCGATCCATGCCCTGGAACCGCGCGCAGCGTACGGTCCAGATGGGCGAGAACCTGCTGATCATCCCCCTGTCGCGCATCCCGTCGCGGGAAAACAGCTACACCTGGATCGTGCCGATCATGACCATGGAACGGGCGTTCTTCAGCCTCGATAAACGGGTGGAGAATTTCGACGAGGCCCGCCGCAGCTACCGGCGCATCGCAGTGGGGCTGGGCAGTGCCCAAGAGCAGATGCTGCGCGAACAAGGCTTCGCCGATGAGCAGATCTACCCGTTGAAAATCGGCGAGAACCCGGCGCAGATGCTCTTGCTGGGCCGGGTCGATGCCTGGTTCAACGGGGTGCCGGAAACCCGCTACATCTGGCGCGACGTGTCCAGTAGGCCATTGCTGATGAGCCCGCCGATGATGCCGACCGACCTGTACCTGGCCTGCTCGAAAACCTGTGCCGAGCCGATGGTCCAGCGGCTGAAAAAGGCCGTCGAACGCTTGCGCGACGACGGCAGTATTGAGCGCATCATCGATAGCTACCTGCACGACTTGCCGGGTCCGCAAGCCAGCCGCCTGCCGTGACCGCCGTATCAGGAGGTCAGGGTGAAGCAGTGGTTATGGAAGCTGTACTCGAACAGCTCGCTGTAGCGGCCCCATTCGATGGCAACGTTCAAGACCCGCTCGGCCTGTTCTTCATCCATCCACTCTGCCAGCCTGCCAAGCACCACGGTTCTGGCCAGGCTGGCACCCGGTTCAAGATGCAGACGGTCCAGAATGAAATTCACCAGTGCAATGCGTCCCCGGCATTGACCATCGGGGCGCGACAAGCCCCGCCGTTCAGGGCGGGGAAGGATAGCGCGGACGGCGTAGCCGTCCCTGGCTGCAGTGGGGTGTCTGCTGCTGTTCGATGGACGCACTGCCACAGGATGATGCGCAGTAATACGGCGACACAGTATGCCCTTCTACGGCGGTATTTCGTTACAAAGACCCCATGGGCATGCACTGCAACGACTTCAAGCCTTCAAGTACGAACTCATGCCAGACGGCCAGCAGGAGCGGCAAATGCGCCGCTTTGCGGGCTCCTGTCGCTTCGTCTTCAACAAGGCGCTGGCGTTGCAGAAGGAGCGCCACGAGCAAGGCGAGAAGAAGCTCGGCTATGCGGGCCTGTGCAAGTTGCTGACCGAGTGGCGCCATAGCCCGCAAACCGCATGGCTGACCGATGCGCCTGTTCACCCGTTGCAACAGAGCCTCAAGGATCTGGAGCGGGCCTACGCCAACTTTTTCGCCAAGCGAGCCGACTTTCCCCGGTTCAAGAAGAAGGGGCAGCGCGACAGTTTCCGCTACCCCGACCCGAAACAGATCAAGCTCGACCAGACCAACAGCCGCCTGTTCTTGCCCAAGCTGGGCTGGCTGCGTTACCGCAACAGCCGCGAGGTGCCTGTGAGTATCCAGACCGAACGCGAGATCGATGAGCAGCCCACGGCACAGGGTGCGGCAGTCGGCATCGACATGGGCATTGCCCGGTTCGCCACGCTTTCGGATGGTTCGTTCTACGCACCACTGAACAGCTTCAAACGCCATGAAACCGCGCTGTGCAAAGCGCAGCAGGCGATGAGCCGCAAGGTCAGATTCAGCCGCAACTGGAAGAAGGCGAAAGCCTGCGTCCAGCGCATTCATTCCCGCATCGGCAATGCCCGCCGCGACTACCTGCACAAGTGCTCCACCACGATCAGCCAAAACCACGCGATGGTGTGTATCGAGGACTTGCAGGTACGCAATATGTCCAGGTCGGCGGCAGG